>VMTH01000172.1 GCA_013791745.1 Candidatus Omnitrophota bacterium | reverse complement strand
GAAGGAAGAATTACCAGAAAAATATTTGCGAATAGATCATTTAATTGGCTCTACTCAAATACTGCCTTTTTTAAAACAACGTCAACTTGATTGTCTTGAATCTATATTATCAGCAGAGATCCACTTGGATAGGCTAGAAGAGTTTTCTAATGAAATAAAAAGAACAATTGCAAAAGTTCGCCCCAAAGTTTTAAACAATTTTAGGGAAAATGCAAAAAAACAAAAAGAGAATAATGATGAGAAAGCAAAGGGATACAAAAAATACATTATTGAAAACGAAGAAATATATTTAGTGCCATATTCGCTTTTTATGTCTATGGAAACACTAGGTTCAATAAGAGATACTTGTCATTTAGTCGTTGATAAAATTCGAAAAACACCTAGTTCAAAACAATATCTATTTTTCAACAATTTATTGTTGGAAAAAATGCACCCAGTGACAATGACTTATTATGTGAATGTTTTATACTTTTTAATTGAGTTTTATAAATCAGATATTATTTTGGAGCAATCGCTACTAAAAGATAAAAAGGTGATGCTCTATAGTTGGATAAATATGTTGTTGTTTCATTTTGTAGATAGGATTGAATTGCGATATTTATGGATATTTGAAGGATTGGCGAATAGGTTATTTAAAAGATTGGCTATTAGTTCAAATAAAAAGAGACAGCATATAATGGATGTTATTAGCAAGGAAATATTTTTGATACCGGAAGAAAGTGTTGCATGGATGGGACCGAATCCAGCTAAAAAGATAATCATGTTTACTGAAGATATGACTTTACGATTGCTGGGAGGTATAGTTAATAAATATTATGACGAAGAACATCGAAGGTTTAAAGAAGTGTTAGCATATCAGGAATTTGAAAAGATGTTTAAAGTAGTGAATGAAATTGAAGAAGAAACAGACAAAGAATATAAAAAACTGTTAATAGAATTAGGCAGTGAATGGGGTGATTTATGTTTTTTTGAACATATTAATAATCCATGGGATAAATTAGGGTCTGGCGTATGTGGATTATTAAAAAACGAATTAGATATACTAAATGAATTATCAGAGCTATCTAGAAAGCGAATTCAGAAAATGGCAAATATCGGAGATATAAATTATGCAGATGATTGTTGTAAGGCACTAAAATTAAATTATACAAAAGGTAGTTGTGTAATTAGTACCGAGGACTACTACAATCCTAAATATAATACAAAAGACGGAAAAAGTGTGACGGAGGAAAGTATAAATGAAAAAAAATGTTGATAGTAGAACAGTTAAGAAAAAAAAGGTAAGGGGTATGAAAACAAGTAAGAAAAGCCAACCCCCGGCACCATCGACTCATATGAGCAAAGAGCAAGAGCGCGCGGAATTGCATCGCGCTATTTGGCAGATAGCCACTGATTTACGAGGAAGTGTTGATGGTTGGGATTTCAAGCAGTACGTGCTGGGAATGCTTTTTTATCGTTTCATTAGTGAAAATTTAGCCAACTATATTAATGCTGATGAGCGACGGGCCGGCAAAAAAGATTTTGACTATGCCACGCTTTCTAATAAAAAAGCCGAGTTCGGACGAGCTGATACAGTAAAAGAAAAAGGATTTTATATTTTACCAAGTGAACTTTTTATAAATGTCCGTAAAAATGCCCGGAATGATGCAAACCTCAACGAAACCATTACTACTGTCTTTCGTAATATTGAAAACTCTGCAAAAGGTGCAAGTAGCGAAGATGACATCAAGGGTTTGTTTGATGATCTTGATGTAAACTCCAATAAACTGGGGGGTACAGTAGAAAAACGTAACCAGAAACTCACAAAACTCTTTGAATCTATCGGCGACCTTCGCCTTGGTAATTACTCTGACAATACTATTGACGCTTTCGGTGATGCATATGAGTTTTTGATGACTATGTATGCCTCCAACGCCGGTAAGTCAGGTGGTGAATTCTATACTCCGCAGGAAGTCAGTGAACTTCTTGCGGAAATCACAACAGTCGGCAAAAAAGAAGTGAACAAGGTCTACGATCCAGCTTGCGGTTCTGGTTCTTTGCTCCTTAAATTTGCCAAAGTGCTCGGCAAAGAAAATGTACGCCTTGGTTTCTTCGGACAAGAAATCAACCTTACTACTTACAATCTCTGTCGTATCAACATGTTTCTGCACGACATCAACTACAACAATTTTGATATTGCTCACGGTGATACACTCACTGACCCAAAGCATTGGGACGACGAACCGTTTGATGCTATAGTTTCTAATCCGCCGTATTCAATTCATTGGGAAGGTGACGCCAACTCTCTCCTCATCAACGATCCGCGTTTTTCACCGGCTGGAGTACTAGCACCAAAGAGTAAGGCCGATCTGGCTTTTACCATGCATATGCTCTCATGGCTCTCTACTAGTGGTGCCGCGGCGATTGTTGAATTTCCTGGTGTTCTCTATCGTGGTGGTGCAGAGCGGAAAATTCGAAAATATCTCATAGATAACAATTACCTTGATGCAGTTATCCAGCTGCCACCCAATCTCTTTTTTGGTACTAACATCGACACCTGTATCCTCGTGCTAAAAAAGAGTAAGAAAGATAACAAAACACTTTTTATTGATGCCTCTGCCGAGTTTGTTCATGTCGGCAATAAAAACAAATTGACTGAGCCAAACCGGTTCAAAATTTTAGAAGCATTCACTGCTCGTAAGGATACAAAGTATTTCGCAAAACTCGTCAACAATAAAAATATTGCTGACAATGACTACATTATCGTAGTAAAAGATTATGTAAAAAAACTAGACACTCGCGAGGTGATAGATATTAAAGAGCTAAACGAGAGAATAACGAATATTATATCCCGACAAAATAAATTACGCAAATCGATTAATGAAACTATCGGTGATATTAAAGAAACAAAAATGACTAAAAATATGAGTAAAATTGAAAAGCTAATTGCTGATTTGTGCCCGAATGGCCTGACGTTTAAGGAATTAGGAGAGCTCGGTGAGTTTTATGGTGGGTTGTCTGGCAAAACAAAAGATGATTTTAGTAACGGTACTGCAAAATTTGTCACCTACATGAATATATTTTCTAATATAGCAGTCAATACCGATATTAATGATTTTGTAAAAGTAAGCAAAGATGAACACCAAAATAAAATTGAATATGGCGATGTGTTATTTACCGGCTCATCGGAAACACCTGACGATTGTGGCATGTCATCTGTTTTAACAAATAAAATTAATGAGCCGTTGTACTTAAATAGTTTTTGTTTTGGTTTTCGCTTACATAACAATACTTTGTTTTTGCCAGAATTTTTAAAGTATTTGTTTAGAGATGAACAAGTTAGGAAGCAGATTGCAAAAACTGCAAATGGTGTGACGAGATTCAACGTCTCCAAAAAGCGTTTTGCAAAAATTATAATCCCTCTTCCGCCACTTGCATTGCAGGAAGAGATTGTTAAGATTCTTAATAAATTTACGGAACTCGAGGCAGAACTGGAAGTAGAACTAGATACCGAACTTGTAGCAATAAAAAAGAAATATGATTATTATCGTTCTGGGCTCCTGACATTTAAAAAGAGAGAGCAGGATTGAACAATCATATTGTCAAAGTACGCTTTTAACATGGAATAAATATGGCAAATAATAAAAAATACAATTTGGTTGCGGAAAATTCGCAAAGTACCGTAGTAGCGGAATATATATCAGATGCTAAACGTGCCTCTCACTATCAAAGTGAAGCAGAGCTAGAGAGTGCTTTTATAAAACAACTTGAGACACAAGCGTATGAGTATCTGTCTATCACCTCCGAAACTGATTTGATAATGAACTTACGCCTGCAACTAGAAAAACTCAATAATTTTGCATTTACCGATACTGAATGGGAGCATTTCTTTGCTAGTGAAATTTCTAACCCCAACCAAGGTATCGCAGAAAAGACCTCAACAATTCAAGAAGATTACATAAAAAACCTGATGCGCGAGGATGGTACGGTAAAAAATGTATACTTTATAAAAAAGGATAATATTCACGACAACAGTTTGCAGATTATCAACCAATACACAACAGAAGATGGCAAGCGCGCTAACCGTTATGATGTGACTGTCCTTGTAAACGGTTTACCTATGGTGCATATAGAGCTCAAACGCCGTGGCGTAGCCATTACCGAAGCCTTCAATCAGATTAATCGCTATCAGCGTGAAAGCTTTTGGGCTTCAGCGGGGCTTTTTGAATATGTTCAACTGTTTATAATTTCCAACGGCACACATACCAAGTATTACAGCAACACTATCCGCTCGGAACACATCAAAGAAGCCAGTGAAGGTGCGGTGAAAAAAGGTAAACGCTCCAGCAACAGTTTTGAATTTACCAGTTGGTGGGCAGATGCTACTAACAGACCGATTACGGACTTGATGGATTTTGCCAAGACATTTTTTGCCAAACACGCACTTTTAAATATTTTAACCCGCTATTGCGTATTTACTACCGAGCAACAGCTTTTGGTGATGCGACCTTATCAGATAGTGGCTACAGAGAGAATATTGAGTCGTATTGAAGTCAGTACTAATTACAAGAAGCTCGGCACTGTTGAGGCTGGTGGATATATTTGGCACACTACTGGATCAGGCAAAACATTAACAAGTTTTAAGACAGCACAATTGGTAAGCAAATTACAGGCTGTCGACAAGGTGGTTTTTGTTGTTGATCGTAAAGACTTGGACTATCAGACAATGCGGGAATACGACAAGTTTGAAAAAGGTGCGGCTAATAGCAATACCAGCACGGCGATTTTGAAACGCCAACTGGAAAATCCCAATGCGCGTATCATCATCACCACTATTCAGAAGCTAGATCGTTTTATTGGACGCAATGTGGGGCATAATATTTTTGATGGTCACGTTGTTCTTATCTTTGACGAATGTCATCGCTCACAATTTGGTGATATGCACGCTGCGATTACGAAAACATTCAAGAACTACCATCTTTTTGGTTTTACCGGAACGCCGATTTTTGCAATGAATGCGTCTTCAGGTGGCAGACCAGACTTAAAAACCACTGAACAAGCATTTGGCGAAAAATTGCATACCTATACTATTGTTAATGCCATCGCGGATAAAAATGTTTTACCGTTTAAAGTGGATTATGTTTCTACAGTTCGCGAAGCTGAGAATATTGAAGATGAGCAAGTTAGGAATATCGATCGGGAGGCAGTACTCTCAGCACCGGAACGCTTGACGAATATTGTCAGCTATATTCGTGAGCATTTTGACCAAAAGACCAAGCGTAACAGTTTTTATAAATTGAAAGACCGAAGACTTGCAGGTTTTAATTCTATCTTTGCAGTTTCGTCTATTGATATTGCAAAAAAGTATTACGCGGAGTTTAAAAAACAACTCGCAGACGCGCCGAGCGACAAACGACTCAAAGTAGCAACGATTTATAGTTTTGGTGTGAACGAGGAGGATGCCACTGGAATGATTGATGAGAACTCCGAGGATACGAGTGGACTAGATGTGAGCTCAAGGGATTTTCTTGATAATGCAATTACGGATTACAATGCGATGTTTGGAACGTCCTACGATACTTCGTCTGATAAATTTCAAAATTATTATAAAGATATCAGTCTGAAAGTAAAAAATCGTGAGATTGATATCCTTATCGTGGTCAATATGTTTTTGACAGGGTTTGATGCAACAACTCTCAACACGCTCTGGGTGGATAAAAATCTGAGACTGCATGGACTCTTGCAGGCATTTTCACGTACGAATCGTATTTTAAACAGTGTAAAAACCTTCGGAAACATTATTTGTTTCCGGAACTTAGAGAAAGCAACCAATGAATCTATCGCGCTCTTTGGTGATAAAGAAGCTGGCGGGATTGTACTTCTCAAATCATACAAGGAATATTACGACGGCTACAAAGATGGTGATAAAGAAGTGAGGGGTTATGTAAGTTTGGTAACAGAGCTGGTGGAAAACTTTCCAGTTGGCGAGCAAATTATGGGTGAGCAAAATCAAAAAGACTTTATCAAGCTCTATGGCGGAATTCTGCGCTTGCGTAATATTTTGACAACTTTTGACGAGTTTACTGGCAACGAGATTTTAACTGAGCGCGATATCCAAGATTATCACAGTGCATACATTGACCTCTATAACGAATTGCGTAAGGGTGTAGAGGGTGATCAAGAAAATATTAACGATGACCTGGTATTTGAGATGGAGCTTATCAAGCAGATAGAGATAAATATTGACTTCGTGTTAGGGCTCATAAAGCAATATCACGAAGATCACAACAAGAATCGCGAGATTTTGGTTGATATCAACAAAGCAATAGATTCTAGTGTTGAATTGCGAAACAAAAAAGATCTTATCAATCAGTTTATCACTTCACTTGATATTTATTCAGTGGTTGATGACGATTGGCGGAAATTTGTGGAAAAGAAATATATTGAGGAGCTTGAGCAAATTATTGAGAGTGAAGAACTTGACCACGATGCAACTTATACATTTGTAAAAAATGCCTTCCGTGATGGTAGTGTGGTAACAACGGGCACCGCCATCACTAAGGTTTTGCCGCCTGTGTCTCGTTTTTCTCCAACCGGTGAACGGACCAAGAAACGCGAGAGCGTTCTGACTAAGTTAACCAGTTTTTTTGAGCGATTTTTTGATATTTCCAGCAAATTAAAACATACTTGTATAGAAAAAACCGTCCAAGTGCCCGTAGAATATGTAGAACCATTGGTGCCATTGATGTATATGGAAATACTTCCAGTATATTCTATGCAGGCCGCATGCGGAAAGTTTGGCGACGGTGAAGATGTGGAATGCGAGGGTTGGATGAAAGTTAAGGGTAAGAACTTGAACGAGGATATGGACTTAAGTGAAGATATGTTTGTCTGTCAGGCCGCTGGAAAATCTATGGAACCGAAGATTTCTGATGGAGCGTACTGCATATTTAGAAAAATAACCCCGGGAACGAGACAAAATAAAATAGTATTAACGCAAATGCACAACGTTGAAGATCCCGAAACAGGGGGCAAATATACTATCAAGAAATACAGCAGTGAAAAGGAATATAACGCAGATGGTACATGGAGACATAAAAAAATAATATTAAGTCCGCTCAACAAAGACTATGACCCAATAATATTCACTAGAGAAACAACCGGTCTAGACGATGAAGTAAAAATTGTCGGAGAATTTATAAAAGTTCTTGCATCAAGTTAGTGGAAGATGTTGCCGGGTTTGACCCACCGGCGGGAGGCCGGCATTTCACATTCGGATTTAAATTTTAAAAGAAATTTTTAAAACTATTTAAAAAAACCAATTTCACAAATACAGCCAAAAGTTCCGTGAAGATAAAACATAGACAGGGGCAAGCGCCGCCGTCCGCTTGCCCCTGTCTTTATCAGAGAGCAGAGAGCGAAAGCCAAAGTCCGCTGTGGCGGGCGAAGGCGGTTGAGCGAACCGATGGTAAAAAAGGATTCATTGCAGAAGCCGCAGACCCGCCGAAGGCGGGAAGCCGACAACGGAGGCAAGCGGAGGAGCAGAGCGACGACGCTGGCGGCTGGACAAAGGGAGCGTACGAAGGCGCTTGTCCGCCGAAGAGGCGGACATTGTGCCGGAGGGGCGCGACCGTCTTTGAGCGAGGCGCCGGAGAATCCGGACGATGATCGGACGGATAGTCGGAGGCGCCGAGCGATGGCGAGCAAGTGCGAGCCCGCTTGCCCGCTTCATGCGGGCATTGTGGGCGAGCCTTGCGAGTATAATAAGATTGCCACGTCGCGGAGTTTATCCTGAGCGAAGTCGAAGGGCTCCTCGCAATGACAAAATGAAAAATAAAATTGATTTATTCCATGCAAAATAATACAATCTCTTTAAGTGAAGGGAATCTTATAAACTATTCTCGAAATAGGTTCGAGCAAGGTTTAATAAGGTCGATAATTTTATAAAAAATGTATATTGTGGGAATAGACGAAAATGGGCTCGGCCCGAAACTTGGCATGTTCTGCGTGACGGCTTCGCTTTTTGAATGCAATTCTTATGACCCCGGTTTTTTCTGGAAAAAAGCTTCCGACGGAAGGGTTGATGACAGTAAAAAGGTCATGGCCTCCGGCCGCACGGAAAAAGGAAGGCGGATAGCCGCTTCCTACCTTGCGATGCTCGGCGCTGTGCCGGAGACTGACGCTGATTTCATCAAATTTATTAACTTCAGAAAAGCCGGCCCGCGAAGATATGGTTGCCCGGATTGCGGAAGAATCATGTGCCGTGCGGGAAATTCTTCTTTCGCCGCTGATTTTCCCGTTTCTAATGCAGCGGATTTGTCGTCGTCGCTGAAGGCGGCCGGCATAAGATTCGCCGGAGCTGAAAGTTTTTTCTGCTGCCCGGAAGAATTTAACAGGGGTATAGACAGATACGGCTCCAAAATGAGCCTGGAATTTTCCATTCTGGAAATGTTTTTCAAAAAATACAGTTCGCTGTCCGCGAAAGGGGATACACTCTTTATATGCGGCAAACTCGGCGGCACAAAAAGATATGTGCCGTATTTTGATCATCTGAAAAAATACAGACTGCTGTGTTCGTCGGAGGGGACCAGCTCCTTTTATGAATTGGGCGGTTTGGGAAGAATAGAATTTGTCAAAGACGCCGATTCGCTGCATCTGCCGGTCGCGCTGGCTTCTGTTTTCGGAAAACTCGTCAGAGAGGTATTCATGGAAAGCCTCAACGATTATTTCGGCGGATTTCAAAAGGATCTTCCGCGCGTTTCGGGTTACAACGATCCGCTGACCCGGGGGTTTATAGAAAAAACGGCCTCCCTGAGAGAAGATAATGGCGTGCCGGTGGAATGTTTTCTGAGAAAGCGGTGACAGCGGAGCCGTTTCTGCCAAATAAGTATAGAAAGTCAACCCCTGGCACCTCATTGACACTTAGAAAGTCGGCCCACGGACCGCATTGACACTTCCAACTTTTCAAACTATAATAGTACTGTAAGGCCCTAAAAGGGTGCCTCTGAATTGGCTGGTCCAATATCGGCAAATCCGTCGTGAGGCGGAGACGCAAAGCCACGGGTCCCGAGCGGAAGCGCGGGATAGCCGGGTTGCCTGAGGATGCTGTAAGGTTCAGTCAAAGAGGCTGAACCTTTTTTTAATTTATTATAAAAAATTATGAAAACAAGAAAAGAACTTACCGGTTTGATGCTCACGGCTGCCGCGATTTTCGCGTTCAATTTCTGGCTTGAAGCGGAAAAAGGGACGGGCGGCACCCCCGGAGCTTTTTTATCCTACGGGGCAGGGGCCAGGTCAATGGCCATGGGCAAGGCCTTTGTGGCCGAAGCTTCGGACGCCTCCGCCACCTACTGGAATCCGGCGGGCCTCGGCAATGTGGAAAGGCAGGAGGCCATGATGCTCCACACAATGCTCTGGGCCGGAACAAGCTATGATTTTCTGAGTTATGTGCGTCCTATGACCCAGCTCGGGGCTATCGGGCTGAGTATGGTCAAAATGACCACAGGCGGTTTTGAGGGCTACGATAAGTATAATGAAAAAACATCCAGCTTCAGCGATGACCAGATGGCGGTGACGATGAGCATGGGCAAAAAATTCATGAAAACGCTGTCCCTGGGAGCAAATTTCAGGTATATGACCCACACTCTTGATTGGCACACGAATTCAAGTTTTCTTATTGATATGGGCGGGTTATACGCTTTACCGACAATGCCTAATTTGCGGCTGGGATTCAATATACAGAATATTTTTGAGAATAAGCTGGCGCCGACAGAAGATGACATGCCGCTGACGATACGGATGGGCGCGGTGTACAAACAGTTTAAAGAGAAGCTCTCCATAACGACGGATCTGGTCAGTACGACCGGCGTGCCGGGGCTGGAAAGCCATTTTGGCGTTGAGTACTGGCTGCTGGATCATTTCGCCTTCCGTGCGGGGATGGACGCGCAGGAAAAAACTTTCGGTTTCGGCGTGAACTGGCAGAATCTCGGTTTTGATTACGCTATGGCCATGCATGACCTCGGACTTTCTCACAGGATGTCGGCGAGCCTCCGCTTCGGGCCGTCCATAGCGGCGAAAAGGAAGCTTGACGCCCGGCAGGAATATTTGAAGGCTCACGCCGCTTTTGAGAAAGGGTATCTCGCCCGCGGCAAGGATTTTCTGGCTAATGCCGTCTCTCTGGATCCGCAGAACACGGATTATGTTTATGAATTTGACAGGATAGATGTTGTTATTCCGATTTACAATGAGGTGCCGAAGCCCAGCAAAGAACACGAACTTCTGCGCCGGAGCGTGAAAAAATATCTTGACCGCAGAGTTGAACACAGTCTGCAGATACTCCGTTATCTGCTCACGCTGGATCCCGGCAACGCCAAAGTCATAGCGCTCATACAGGCGGTGAAAAGTAAAGAGAGGATAGGCACCCCGGAGCCGGAACTCCCTTCGGGCATGAATCTTGTGGACAAGAGCCTCTATGATTCGCTCAATTATTTTTACGACGGCAAATATGAGCAGGCCCTGAAACTGGCCCAGGATGTCCTCATACTGGAGCCCAATTCATCGATGGCTTACAAAAGGATAGGTTCCGCGTTTTTTGCCATAGGAGAAAAGGACAAAGCCGTATCCAACTGGAAGAAATCCATAGAACTTGACCCGACCGATGAAAAGCTGCGGCAGTTTGTCTCAAAGATAGAGAGAGAGTCCGCTGAAACGGCGCCGACGGAAGGCCTGGATTTTCTGGATTCCATGGAGTGAGAAAATATCTCCTTGCTCCTTCCCGACCATAGTTTGTATAATACCAAAATGCGTAAACTTATAATATCCGCCGCGGTTTTTATATGGGCGACATCTGTTTATTCTCAGGAGAACAGGCCTGTTCTGCAGGACATAGACTATACGGCTGTTGTGGAACAGAAGATGAAGCTTGAAACCAAGCTTGAAGCATATGTCAACGGGGTTCTTGAGAAATGGCTGGGCCCCGACAGGGCGATCGTCAAGGTTGATATAACGCCCAATGCCACAAAATCGCGCGTGGAAACGGAATCCTGGGCGCAGAAACAGTCCGAGACCGGCGGGGTTGACGCGAAGGCTTCTCAAATGGCGGAGTTCCTTCCCGGTATCCCCCGGAAACAGGACATTATGCAGAAAGAAGCCGCTCCGGGCGGCGCCGGCGAGGCTTCCGGCCAGAAAAGAAGCATAGAGAGCATAGTAAAAATACCCGAATCATTTATAAAAAAAATAGACGCCACGCTGATTGTTGACCAGGCGCTTAAAGATGAAGAATTTACGGCCGTAAAAAAAACCGTCGTCGATATGCTGGGCATAAATGTTGAAAGGGGGGATAAGCTGATTACAATGAGAGTCCAATTCTCGCCTTTCAGAAAGCTCCTGTCTTATCTTAGCAATCTTTATTTTTACATCGCGGTCGCGGCCATAATTCTTTCTCTTCTGTTCCTGCGTTTCCTTTTTTCGTTCCTCTCGACATTAAAAGAGTTGAAAACAATGAAAAGCGAAGTCGGCACCAGCGGCGATGTCGCCGGCGGAGGCGGCGGAGGAGGCGGCGGCATAGGAGGAATTGCCGGCGAGGCGGGAGAATTTACAAAACCTGAAGAGGGTGAAGGGGCCGAAGAGGGCGAAGAAGAAATTTCGGAAGAAATAAGAAAAAATCAACTGAAGGAATTGGTGGAATCACTTCCTGTTCCCGACGAGGAGGTCGGAAAAATGGCATTTAAACCTTTTAAATTTGTTGAAGACAGGGACCTGAAGAAAATAGCATATCTGCTTTCCAATGAGACGGCGGAGGTGACGGCCACGGTGATACATTACCTTGACGACTCTAAAGCCGCGAAATTGCTCAAGCTGTTTCCCGAGCACAAAACATCCGATGTTATAATGGCAATAACAAGGGTGCAGTTTGTCGAGCAGAACAAGATAGCGTGTTTGGAGAGGGTGCTGAAAAGGCGTATAGATCTCACATCCGGAGGCGTTGACAGGCTGCTTGAGATACTCTCTCTCATGGACGACAGCACAAAGAAAGAGGTGATGGGGCATCTCACCGCGGAAAATCCCGAGATCGCCGAGAAGGTTGAATCCATGATGTTTTCGTTTGCGCACATGGCGCATCTGGGAGATCACACTCTTCAGAGCATCCTCGCGGAGGTGAACGCCCCCGATCTTGCCGTCGCGCTGAAGGGCATGGACGAGGAGTTTAAGAATAAAATCAAGAGCAATCTCTCCGAGGCCGCGGTGAAACTCCTTGAGGAGGAACAGGAGGCCGGACGCGCGGCCACAGCCACTGACGCCCAGGTCACCTCCCAGCGCCGCGCTATAATAACAAAACTCAGGACCATGGAGGCCGAAGGGAAAATAGATCTCGGCGGCGCGAAGGAAATAGCCGTGTTTCAGGATGAGCTGGCGTCGGTTTCCACCAAGAGCATAATGGAAGAGGTGGACGAGGAAATAGAAAAAGAAAAACATAGAGAAGATAAGAGGGCAAAAAGAAGGGAGAAGATCGGTATGGTGGACGAGCATGTGCCGGTTATGGATAACGAAAAATCCTTTGAGCATTATTCAAGGGGAGAAGAATATTTTCAGGAGGGCAATTATGAAGATGCCATTCTGGAATTTGAGGAATCAATACAGTACAATCCGGAAATATGGCAGACATATCAGTTCATGGGATCCGCTCTCTTCGCTCAGGGCAAAGAGGAGGCCGCGGTGCGGGCATGGGAAAAATGTCTTGCGCTCAATCCGGATAATGAAGATCTGAAAAAATGGCTGGGGGAACATAAACACAAACAAAGCGCTCATGCGGGAGAGGCTGAAAATCAACAAGAGGACGGGGCGGTATCTGAGGCTGTTCCCAGGGAGTCTGAATAATGGCTGAGGGTAAGAAACCGCCGTTTACATTCGGAGGGGCTAAGCCTCCGTCGTTCGGGGGGGCTAAACCGCCGTCATTCGGAGTGCCTAAAAAACCGGAGGCCCGGGATGCCCAGCAAAGTCCGTCAGGGGGATTCCCTCAGTCGCCGGCGCCGCTGAAACAGGAAAGTGACACAGGGGCTCCGGAGATAGGCGGACAGAATTACACAAATCAGCTGAGAACAAAAATAGAACAGGCCAAAAAAACTCTTGATGAGAGCCTCGCCAGAAAAAAGGAAAAACTTGAGAAAAGGGAACTTTACTGGATGAGTACTCTCAAGGAGAAGGAACAGGAAGCGGAAAAAATCAAGCAGGAAATGAAAGCCGCGCTGGATAGAATGGAAATGAGCCAGGCCGAAAAAGAGGTGTCATTGCGCAGCGCCCTTGAGCAGTTTGAGGGCCGTTTGATGAGTGTTTCAAGAGAGCTTGAAGACGAGAAGAAAAAGTCCTACAGGTCAATGCAGAAAGCCCGGGAGGAGAGCGAAGCCTCGCTCAAGGTCGAGATGGCGCTCAAAGAGATAGTGTCGTCAAAGGACTATGAAGACAAGCTCCAGAACATGCAGGCCGCTCGTGAAAATCTGTTGAAAGACATGATCCGTCAGAAAGATAATTTTAACAGAGAGAAATCCGCTCTGGAAGAGCAGATCGGAGCGCTCAACGAGCAGGTTTACCGTCAGCGTGAGGTCATCGCGCGCCAGGAATCAAGCGAGAAGATCTTTGAGACGCAGAAGGAAAAAGAGATAGGAGCCGCGCGTCAGGAGGCCAAGTCAAGGCTGGAAGATCTTATAAATCAGGTGAAGAGCAGGGAAGAGGGCGTCAGGATCAAGGAAAATGAATTCAGGATACAGGAATTAGCGAACAGGCAGAAACTGGATAACATAAGTGATGATTTGAAGCGGAAAGAGGCGGAGTCGACGGCGTTGAGGGAACTTGCCTCCCGTCTTGAGAGAGAGTTATATGCGGCCAGGCAGGCGCTGGAAGAAGGGAATTCCAAATTCGTCAAGGAAATAGATTGGCTCAAAAAACATTTTGAGGAAGAACGCTCGTCCTGGGCCGACCGTTTCGCCCAGGAAAGCCGGATGAGGAAAGAAACGGCATCTTCCCACACGGATATTGTCAGGGACAGGGACAGTGTTTTACGCGAATTGGCCGCGGCCAGCGCGGGAGAAAAGGATCTGTCCGGGCGTCTCGCGGAAAAGGAAAAAGAAATAGCGGATCTGTAGAATTCTTTTGAAAAAGAAAAGAATGAGGTTAAAAATATATACGAATCCGGACTTCGGAACATAACGGCGGCGAGGGATGAACTAGCCCGCGAGCTTGAGGCAACCGCCGGCGGGGTCAGGCGCTTTGCCGATGAAAAAAATAAATTAGAGGAAGACCTCGCGTTCGCCCAAAAGCAGCTCCGGGAAAAAGAGGGCGATGAGAGGGATCTGGCGCAGAAAATAAAGGATATATCCGCCCAAAAACTGGCTCTTGGGCAGAGGGCGGAAGATGAGCGCCGCGCTTTTGAAGATGAGAAGCAGAAGCTGCATTCCAGGATAACACAGTTAAATTCCGAGAAAGAAAATTTATCAGGGGAAAAATCCGCCGCTGCCGGCAGAATTCAGCAGCTCGCGGGTGAGATCTCAAGGCAAGAGCAGGAACTCGGGGCTTTACAGGCGGAGTACCGCGCAAAAGCAGGGGATTACTCACGGGAGAAGGGGATACTTGAGACCAAAATAAAAAATATTGAAGACGAAAAAGCCGGACTGGAGAGAAAAATAGTCGAGTATGCTTCACAGCTGGATGCCCTGCGGGAGAAATTAAAGAAGCAGTCTGAAACCGCCGGGAAAGCTTCAGCCGAACTGATAGAGGCGAAGGAAGTTATCGGTAACCTCAATACCCGGCTTTCCGAATCAGAGAAAGAGCTGTCGGTTTTTCTTGAGAGGGAAAAACAGCTGCGGGAAAAAATAACAAACTATGAAAGAGAGATAGGGCATCTCAACAAAAATATAGCATCGCTCAAAGAGGATGGCGCGAAAGGTTCCGCTTTAAAGGACAGCGAGCTGGAAAAAGCCCGCGCGGAAATTGGCGGCCTCAACGCCCGGCTCGACGGGTTCATAGAAGAAAAAAACAAACTTTATGAAAAGTATAAGGCTATATCGGAAGAGCTTTTTGAGATGACGAAACAGCGTGATACGCTTTTCAATGAGAAAAACGCTCTGGCGGAGGAATTATCCGCTTCGCAAAAACAGCTTGAGAAACTTCTGGCTGAGGCCTCCGGGCAGGCTGCTCAGATAGCCGCATCGGGGGGCGAGATCAGCCTGTTGAATGACAAACTAAAGGCGTTGAGCTCCGAACGGCAGGCCGAAACGGTGGAATTGAAAAACAAGATACTGGAACAGCACAAAAAAATGGAAGAGCTCTTTTCCAGGATCAATGAATACAATGTAGAGATCGAACAGCTTAAATCCGAACCGCGGGAGAGTGTTGAGGAATACAAGAGGCAGCTTCTTGACAGGGAAAAAGCGAATGAGCAGATGCGTTCGCAGCTTGAAGCCCTGCGCTCCGAGAAAGAGAGCGCCGCCGATAAAGACGGCATAATCAAAGAATACGACGGAAAGATCGCCGGCCTGGAAGCGGAGCTTGCCGAAACAGGCGTTGAAATAGAGAAGATGAGAGAGAGCGCCGCCGGTAAAGACGGCATAATCAAAGAATACGACGGAAAGATTGCCGGCCTGGAAGCGGAGCTTGCCGAAACAGGCGTTGAAATAGAGAAGATGAGAGAAAGCGCCGTCCGGGCCTCTGAGCTGGATTCTGAGATTGTGAGGAAAGACGCACAGCTGAAAGAGGCTTCCGTGGAACTTAAAGAACTCAGGTCCTGGATAGAAGCTCTTGAAGAGGAAAAGCGTCACAGCCGGGAAAAATTTGACGCGGAGCTCTCGGCCATCAAGGAAGAGTATGAGCGCAGCCGGCAGGACGTTGAGGAAGGAATAGAATCTTTTGAAAAAACAAAATCGGAATTAGAAGGGCTTAAGGTGAAAATAGCCGGCCTTGCCGAGGAAAACGCTTCTTTGCTCATCGCGAAAGAGGATGCCGCCGCGGCGGGCGAAAAACTCAGGGATCTCACCGAGAAACAGGAGAAGGATATAAAAGACCTGAAAGAGCGGCTGACTATGACCGCTGACGAGACCGCCGCCGCGTATGATGAGAAGATAAAAAAACTGAGCGCCGACGCTGATGAAAACCGGAAGAAAGCGGCCGGTTTTGAGGGGTCTCTGAGAGAGGCGGAAAAAGAGATCGCGCGCCTGAAAGAAGCGTCGGTTTCCGAAAACAGACAGGCGGATGAATTCAATGAAAAACTGAAGGAACTTGGGGATATAATAGAAAAACAGAAGAAGGATATCTCCGAGAAGATGGAGTATATCAAAAACAAAGAGCTGGAATTCCATAAAATACTGAAAAAAAAGGATGAGGACATATCCGTTCTCAAGGCGCAGCTCGAACTGGGGCTGGAAGCTCTTGACGGCAAGAGCGCCGCCCCGAATGATAAGAGGCTCGCGGAGCTTCAAAGGATAAATGAGGAGATCGGGAGAAAATCAGCCCAGCGCGAGGCAATGCTCAGGGAAGAGATAGAAAGGAAGGAAAAAGAGGCGGCGGAATACAGGAATCAGATCAGGGCCGCCGAGTCGTCGCAGCCATCCGATCATCCCGCCGTGCCGCCGGAACTCGAGGACGAGATCAAATCCAGGACAGCGGAAGCCCTGCGGCTCAAATCCGAGATGGAAAGAGCCAGAAAATATTACGAGAGGCTCGAGAGTATTATAAAAAAACAGGATGAGAAAATCTCGCAGCTCCAGAAGAAAGACGGCGGCGGGAGCATCATTAAAAAGCATGACATCGTTCCGGACGATGACGGGGATATAAAATTTTGAAAAAAGGCGGCTGAACAATGGATTTTGCGACAATAATAGGTTTTATAGCGGGTTTGGGCCTTATAGTAGCGGCCATCGTCGGCCGGGTGGGTGTGGCGGGTTTTCTGACGAGTTTTATAGATCTGCCGTCGGTAGCCATAACTCTCGGCGGCACATTCGCAGCTACTATGGTCAATTATTCTTTTCACGAACTTGTCAGCGTTTTCGCCATAGCCAAAAAAGTGTTCACGGAGAAAGACGAAAATGTGATAGGGATAATAGACACGATCGGGAGGCTCACAAAGAAAGCCAGAACGCAGGGCGTGCTGGCGATCGAGCAGGAGATAAAGGAATTACCCAACCCTTTTCTCCGTCATGGCTTCTCCCTTGTTCTGGCCAATATTGACGCCGAAACAATAAGAGCGGAGCTTGAAACAGAGATAACTTTTATACAGGAGCGCCACAAGCTGGGCCAGGAAATATTTTTGACAATGGGCACATTCGCTCCCGCTTTCGGTATGCTCGGCACCATCATGGGCCTTATAATGATGCTCGCAAAGCTGGAAGACCAGTCCGCTATCGCCGGCGGTATGGCTGTGGCTCTCATAACGACCCTTTACGGCGCGCTGGCGGCGAATCTTATATTCCTGCCGATTTCGGGGAAACTCAAAAGAAAGAGCGAAGATGAGGTGCTGGTGAAAGAAATAATAATAGAAGGCATAATATCAATGAAAAGCGGCGCTATACCGTCCATAATAGAAGCTAAGCTCAAGGCCTATCTGCCGCCGAAAAAAAGAGAAAGAAAAGTAATAGAAAAATAGTATGGCGAAGAAAAAAACTTCCCAGACTATGCAGGTGGGACCCGCGGCGCCGGGATGGATGGTGACATACGGCGATCTCATGACGCAGCTTCTGATATTCTTTGTCATGATGTTCGCGCTGGCCTCGGCCATGAACGAGCTGCAGCTGATAAATCTGCAAAAAAAAATGAGGCAGTATGTTGACAGGGAAAATCTCACCAACGATGTTTCGCTTGATGTGGATGAGAGGGGGCTCGTGGTTTCCTTTCACGGAAATAAAATGTACGAGAAAGGGGACGCCGAGATCAAACCTGAGGCATTGAAAGCGCTTTCTAATCTCGCGGCTTTCGTGCGGCCCCAGCCCAATGAAGTGCGGATAGAGGCCCATGCGGATATGACGGAAAGCCCCGGGAAATATATATCGCTGTGGAATCTTTCTTCAACGCGGGCGTCGTTCATAGCGAAACAGCTCATACAAAACATATATTTTCCTCCTTACCGCCTGTCGTCGGCGGGTTATGCCGAACAGAAGCCTTACATTAAAAAGGACGGCGAAACATATAAGACGCTTGAGGCGCGCAGCGCTGATCTGCTCAAAACCGCGTCATCCTCTTTTTTTCATGAGGTCACCCGGATGACAGAGATGAACATAAATAATCAGGTTTTGGAAAAAAACAAAAGCTTTGAACAAAAATACAAAAACGACCCCAATCATTCTGTTCTCGTGCGCATGGCCAGAAACAATTATCAGGGCGGCCTTGAAAGAAAATATGCCGCGATCTCCCTGAAGATGAAAGAAAGCTCCGTGTTCAAGGACCGCTCCGGAAAGTGGGCGGAGGAAGCCCGGATCTTTTTTAAATTCGCTGACCACGAAATAGAGATCCTCGCGGCGAAAGAGGATTATATCAAGGCGCAGTTCTATGACAGATTGCAGAAAGAAATAGTGACTATGGCCAATCTTTCACCGTCGCAGCAGAACCGGAACCGCCGCGTGGATATTATCATCGCCAGGATCTCGCCTCAGGCGGCCAAGGAAAGGCTGCTGTAACAGCTCTTTCTTTCTTTCAGAGACGCTTATCAATATTCTCTTTCGATTCTTGACAGTTTACGGGAAACATTATATTATTACGCATAGAGCGTAACGCATTATGCGTATTGGAGGTTACTATGCGAAATCCTTTTGTTTACGGGAAAGAGGTCTCAAAAGAAAATTTCTGTAACAGAATATCGGAAATCAAAGAATTGCTTCGTGACATTAGTAATTCTCAAAATGTAATTATATTTTCGCAGAGAAGATTCGGAAAAACTTCTTTAATAAAACGCGTTTTTGAAGAATTGGATTTCAGCAGAATAATTCCCATATATGTTGATTTATATCCTGTTCTTTCTGAGGAAGACTTCATCAGGATAT
This sequence comes from Candidatus Omnitrophota bacterium, assembly GCA_013791745.1. Taxonomy (NCBI): domain Bacteria; kingdom Pseudomonadati; phylum Candidatus Omnitrophota; species Candidatus Omnitrophota bacterium. Next base: position 356 of record VMTH01000172.1, on the reverse strand, counting down.
ATGCAAAAGCATTATCCAAGACAGTAACTAAAGATTTGGCTGATAAAATAAAAGAGCTATCATCGGTTTTTAAAAAAATACGGCCGACTTATTCAGTCGATCAAACAGGACAAGTATCATTCAGCATAGATATAAAAAACGAAGATATTATCCCCTCGCTGGAAGATGTCTTAGAGGGGTTGAATAGGTATGTCAAAAAAGAAAAGAAAAAAGCTGTTGTGTGTTTTGATGAATTCCAGCAAGTCAGTATGCTTAAAACCGATAAAATTGAAAAATTTATGCGCTCTGTTTTTCAATCGCACAAGAATATTTCATATATTTTTATGGGCAGCAAAAAGCATTTAATATATGATATG
>VMTH01000171.1 GCA_013791745.1 Candidatus Omnitrophota bacterium | reverse complement strand
GTCTGGGAACAAGAACCACCGCAAATGTAACCATAACAGGCCTGACGGCAAACACAACATATTACTTCAAGATAAGAGGGAAGGACGAAGCGGGGAATTACGGCGAACTGTCCTCAAATTCCTGTTTTGTTCAAACATCTTCAGGCACTTTTATTTATGCGGATGTTTACTGGCCGGGAACCTGGAACGGGTGGACAGTGACAACTAATTTATCATGGCTGTATACGAACAATATGCCAAGCGGTTATTGTAAACAAACATCAACACCAACTACAAATCATGAATGCAAAATGTCTTTGTACGATTGGAGTACTGACTGGGGATTACTTGCAGGAGTTCCGTCTTATGATCAGGTACTTACGTTTTATGACACTGATACTAACAACGCTGCGCTTTCAGGTGCAATAACAGGGAATTATTTAACAGTTGTTTCCCCAACTTCTCCCGGGACAGACGGTCAAAAATTTGGATTTTTAAAGACTTCAGCGTCGCCGGTTTATATTTATTCGGTTTCAGGCGGGACGGATAATGTGAATGCGGATGTGTGTTCTTCGACCATAACCATAACCTTAAGCGATTCAAAATGCGCGGAGGAGAAAGTTCTGATAAGATATTCAACGAGCAACTGGACAACAGCGACGCCTTTTGTTACAGCGTGGCTTTCATCTTATAATATTTACAAGGCGACAATCCCGGGCCAGGCGGCGGGCAAAACCGTAAAATGGTACGCAATGACTTCAACGGTTGAAAATCCTGTAAGTGACACCGATTACCTGACTCTTTCCTGCGAAACCAACAACGGCAATAATTATTCCTACACCATTACTAATCCACAAGCTCCGAATGCTCCGACAGCTCACGCCCAGTTTGTGAGCGGCTGGACAAGTTTGAGTTTCGGGGACTGGACACAATATCAGACGATAAGAGCGACATTTACGATAACGGATAATAATGCGGGCGATACTTTGCAGTTTAATATTCAGTTTTCAACGCACAGTGATTTTTCATTTAATTATATAAATTCCACATCTCCCGCGACAGCGACTCTTGATGAAGGCGCGACGAATTATGTGACGACGGCGCTTGCAAACGGCACATGGTACTGGAGAGTTATGGCAACCGATGACGGCGGTTTATCGGGCCCATATTCGTCAGGCACGGCGGTAAGCGGAAGGCATTTCGGAATTGACACAATTGATCCTCCGACACCAGCGGCGCCTATTTTGGCAAGAGCGGATAATATGAGGCCGAGGTTAGACCTTTCATGGACAAAAGTTGAGGATTTGCTTTCAGGAACAAGCAATTATCTGATATACAGGGCGACATTCAGTTTTACTTCTGTGGGCGCGGCAAACGTGAGTTATGCGGGGACTGCTGACCACCCGGCCGAGAGTTACAATGATACAACAGATCTTTTGCCAAACACGACATATTTCTATTGCATTGCGGCAAGGGATTATGCCGGTAACACGGCGAAGTCGGCGAATTCCTCGAAGAGGACGGCAAGGATAGACATTGACGGTGAACTCACGGACTGGTCAACTTCAGTGACTGCGCCAAAGATAAATGCTTCAACCGTGACGGCGGTTACAACGAAAGGATCGGTTTCGTATTACGAATGGATATGGAGGGACAAGCCCGATGATGAAAGGAGCGAGGGGACGGATCTTGACAGCCAATACGACATAAGAGAAATAAGAATCGTTGCCGATGAGGAGTATCTATATTTTTATGCGACAGTTGAGGATTTTGCCGATAAGGACAGGATAAACTTTGCCGTCGCGATAGATACAAATCAAAGCACAACAGATTCAGCATTGAACTGGATAGGGGATGATTCAAATTCTGATACAAACGGCGGCGCGGCAATGGCTCTCGGAGGTGATTACTGTTTTAATGCGGCGGCCCATTATGCGGAAAGTATTCTTGAGTTCAGATACATTTCAACTGCTGCGGATGATTTCCGGATTGCCATTTACAGGAAAAGCGCCTCGGGATGGGATGATCCGGTACTCGGCGGCGCAGGAGCGGGAGCAACTTTTTTTAGTGACGGAAACAACTTTTTTGAAGCGAAAGTGCGGCGTTCCGACCTCGGCCTTACCGGAGAAAAAACAATGAGATTTTCAATCTGCAATTTTGACAATGTTTTGGGTCTGATTGGCGATGTTGATTCAACAGGGCTTGCGGGTTATAATCCGGACGCTCTTGATTCAATGAGCATTGTCAGAATTTCAACGGGTTCGGGGACGGGGCAATATTACAGTGACGCGGCGGACAATATGAATTCTTGGGACGAAGAAATTTCGGATTCCGATATTGATTTCTGGTGTCAGGTTTCAATTGCCGCTGACGGGATGAGCTCAAACGCGGCGCCGTCAAAGCCGTCTAACCCGACGCCTGCGGACAACGGCAAGTATTCAACCGACGCAAGACCGGCTCTTTCATGGGATGCCTCTACCGACGGCGATACCGGAGATTATATAACCTCATATCTGATTGAGTTCGCCACACATACGGATTTGGGGAGTGATTTATCGCAGGCGGGCGAACACGGCTACAGGGTTAATGTTCCTTCTACAACAAGCCCGGTGTCGTGGACGATTCCGTCTGATTTGACAAATGACCTTACTTATTACTGGCGCGTATATGCAAGGGATTCCCGCGGGACTCTCTGTTCGTCGCCCGATATATGGGCGGTGAAAGTGGATTCGGTAGCGCCTGCGGCAATAACACAGTTAAGCGCCTTAACCGGTTCCAGCGCCGGTGAGATAGATCTTACCTGGACGGCGACGGGTGATAATGATTTAAGCGGCGCTTTGCCCGCGGGAAGTTATTTCAGGATTGAATATGCTTCATGGACGGCCGTTGTATGGAGTACAAACACGGCAACTTCGGGCGCGGGGTCTTATATAACGATAAGCACGACGGTAAGCGCGGGAACGATATGTTCAAGGACGGTGGGTTCTCTCACGGAAGGCGTGACATATTATTTCAGGATATGGACAGCGGACGAGATACCTAACTGGTCGGCGCTCTCAAATCACGCTACGGCTCATGCTAAGGTAATAAGCGGAACAGGGGATGATTTTCTTGTTTATCTGGATACATCTTCCGTGGCGCAGGCGCGGATACCGAGATACAGGGAGTGGACGGGAGCAGCTTACACCGCGGAAGCGGACGCTTCCGACGTCGGCGCGAAGGCCGACGGCTTCTGGCGTCTTGTAGCTTCCCCGGTTTCCGACGCAAAAGCTCTGGCAACTGTTGATGCCGATACCGATTTGAATGTGCAGATATGGGACGGCTCATCCTGGGGCGCGAGCGCGGAGCTTACGAGTAATGTAGGAGTAAAGGCAAGCCGGGGTTTTGACATAGCTTACGAACAGGTTTCGGGCCGGCTGATGGTGGTGTACAGGGACGCGGCTGATACATCCAGGGTTTATTATTCAACATGGACGGCGGCAAACGGCTGGAGCGGAAGGCTTAACACGGGCGTCACCGTCGCGGGAACAATACAATGGCTGAAACTGACGCCCAAGCCCGGCTATGACGAGATGATATGCGTTGTTGAGGATTATAGCAAGGGCATTACCGCTATGGTGTGGGACGGCAGCGCGTGGGGAAATAAGAAGATATTAACGGGCGTCACAGGCAATTATAATTATCAGTGTTTTGACGCCGTGTATGAGAGGCTGACCCGGCGGGGTATGGTGGTTTTCTCAAGCGGGACGAACAACACGGTTTATTATTCAACATGGACGACTTCATGGGGAAATCCCGTTCAGCTCAGTCTTTCAAATGTCACGGCGCCGGTTTACTGGATAAAACTCGCGGCGCTGGAAGCGACGGACGAGATTCTTGCGGGATTCCACGAGTATGTTGTATCAGGTTCGCCCGATCTGCACGCGGCGGTGTGGGACGGCTCATCCTGGACGGACGCGGGAGAGCTTTCAACGGATATTGATGAAACAACCACTTGCCCCTTTGATGTCGCTTATGAGAGGCAGTCGGGGAAAGAGCTTATTGTGTTTACCACATCCACCGCGGTGGGGACGCCGGGCTATTTTTCGGATTACAGCGGCGGTACATGGCAGAAATCGGGTTTTGCCAAATCCGTGGGCGTTTCGGGAATAAGCTGGGTGAAACTCGCCGCCGATCCCGACACAAGTTCCAACGATATCATGCTCGTTACTAATGACAAAGCGCCGGCCGTCTGCGCTCAAAGATGGAACGGGACTTCCTGGGGCACGGTTCTTGAAGCGGAAACTATTACCGAAAACACGCAATCATTCGCGTTCTGCTACAGATGGGATGAATGGGCTCCGTCAGCGGGAGCGTTTGACTCAACGCCGCCCTGTGCGGTGAGTAATCTCACCGCTCTCACCGGAACTTACGGGGGGGAGATCCAGTTAAAATGGAGCGCTCCCGGCGATGATGGAGCAGTCAATGACAACAGCGACGGAGCGTATCTTGTCAGGTATGCGACAAAGTACATAAGCAGCGCTGATTTTTCCGCTTCATGGGTTTCCACATATACGCAGAGCTGGACGCCGAATTCAACACCGGGCGACGAGGATTCTTTTACTGTTAACGGCCTGGGCGAGGGCGTGACATACTGGTTTGTTATGAAAACGAAGGACGGCGATAACAACTGGTCTTCGTGGACATCCTCGGCAACTGGCGTTGCGGTAAATACAGCGAGCATGAATTATGCTCAGTATGAAGCGCCGTCGGCAATCACAAATCTTTCGGCGTTTCTTGTAACGGGTCTGGCGAGCGGGCAGGTGCGTCTCACATGGACGGCTCCCGGCGATGACGGGACAAAGGCGGGCGATCAGGGCGGCGCGTCGTCTTATATTATAAGATTTTCCACAAATATTATCGGCGACGGTGACTGGGACG
>VMTH01000170.1 GCA_013791745.1 Candidatus Omnitrophota bacterium | reverse complement strand
GTAAAATATCCCGAAAGCAACAGTATGCATAAGAAAATGCTGAAGCTGTCCAGAGATATAAAAGAATTTGAAGAGCATCCTGATTTTCAAAAAATGCAGAAACATCTTTTCAGAGGGCAATGCAACTGCGCTTACTGGCACGGTGTTTTCGGAGGCGTTTACATAAAACATCTCCGGCAGGCCCTGTTCCATGAACTGCTTCAGTGTGAGAAGCTTCTTCATCAGGCGCAGGGCGGCGGGATTTCAATATGCCAGGACGATACTATTTTTTACGGTCAGAACGAAATCCAGGCGACATCAGACAGGTATAGTATTCACTTACACCCTGTTATAGGCGCGAATGTTTCTGAATTTTCAGAATTCAGGACATGTCACAATATGGGTTTTGTAATGCGCAGGCGCAGGGAAGTTTACCACAATGTCGTGTCAGAAACCACCTTAACCAAAGAAGATAAATCGCCATCCCGTGAAGATAGCAAAATACCCGAAAAACAGGCCATCATAGACTGGTATGACAGATCATCTTTCATAATGCATTTCTTTCATCCTGATACAAAGATAAATGATTTGAAAAAATGCACTTACGGCGAACAGGGTGATTTCATTAACCAGGAATTTGATTTGACAGTGGATAGTGATAAGAAAAAGATTACCTGTGTCCGCAACGGCCATGTATGGCAGAGGGAGGGAGCGCTTGGTATAAGGGTCACCAAGATTTTTGAATTTCCTGAATCAGATGAGTTCGTTTTCAAGTGGACGATAGAAAATACATCTGATACTATTGCGCATCTTGTGCCCGGTATTGAGATGAATATTCTTCCCTCCAATGAGCAGACCTCAAAATTCAGGATAGCGGAAAAAGAGGTCTCCTGCAGCGGGTTGTTTGAGGGAAAAGGAAACGAAGTTATACTTGACGACAAGGAATACAACTTGAAGATGAAGTACTCCTGCGGAGAAGAATACAGGATATGGAGTTTTCCTGTTAATTCTGTCTGCCGGTTTGAAACGGGATTCACTGATGTATTTCAGGGAGTTTCTCTTACTTTTTTAAAAACCGTTAACCTCAAACCGGGGGCAGGCGTAAGCGGTATTATGAAAATAATTGCCGAATAAGGAGTGAAAGGATTACTGATTGTACAAATAATCCGAAATTCTGTTAAGGAGATTATTCTATGCATAGATGTCCGGGGACAGACCCGCGGTTTCTGAAAGTGGAAGTGCACAAGTGTCAGTGCGGATATGAGGTGGAAATATTTTCCGATGAAGTCAAAGTAAAATGCCCTAAATGCAAAAAGGATGTTTTCCGCGAGAATACGCCCTCATGCATTGACTGGTGCAAATTTTCAAGGGAGTGCCTGGGCGAGAAACGCTGGCGGGAGATAAAGAAAGCAATGGACACCGGTCAGCATAAGCGGAAAAAACAGGATTGAATTCCTGTTAGTCACCTGCCTGTTCCCATATGGAATTTACTGCATTGCCTTGTGCGGTTTCCTTTTTTTTAATAACATTATCGCGTGCCAAGGGGCCGTATTATATGAATGAACATAAAAAAGCAGAATCCGCTATACTGACGACAGGAATAGGCAGTCTGCCTTTCACTACAGTTGCGGAAGCGGTAAACTTCATAAAAGGATTCGACATACCGTTCTGGCCGCAGCTGCCGAAAATAACATACATGGAAAACATGTATATACAGTACGCGGAAGGTCTGCCTTTTTCCGTGATTGACAGTGAAAAACAAAACATACATTTCAAACTGGACTCTCCCGATGCCGGCGAGCTGGAAGATTTTTATGAAAAAGTTTTAGGCGAAGACCTGGATTATTTCGCGATTTCAAAAGATAGAGCGGCCGCCCTCCACGCGATCCTGGAAGATCCCCTGCCTGTCAAAGCGATCAAAGGACAGATCGTCGGGCCTGTTTCGTTCGGGCTGACGGTCACCGACGAAAATAAAAAACCCGTCTTCTACCACGATGTCTTCAAGGAAATACTGGTCAAAGGACTGACCCTTAAAGCCCGGTGGATGATAAGGGAATTAAAAAAGGCATACGGCAAAGTTTATCTGTTCATTGACGAACCCTATCTCTCGCAAATAGGCAGCGCTTTTGTCACTCTTGACCCGGAGGAAGTAAAAGCCTTTTTAAAGGAAATGCTGGATGAGATCAACAAGGAAGCGGTTTCGGGCATACACTGCTGCGGAGAAACAGACTGGAGCCTTCTGCTCGACCTTCCCTTTAAAATATTGAGTTTTGATTCCTATAATTATTCTCTGCTCCCTTTCGCCGGAAAACTGAATAACTTCCTGGAAAACGGCGGACAGATATTGTTCGGCGCTGTTCCCGCTGAAAAATTAATATCACAACTGTCCGCGGATGAGATAAAGAAAAAAATTGACACGGAAATGGAAGTCCTTGTAAAGGCGGGGGTCAACGGTGAACTGCTTATGAAAAATATGATGTTTTCTCCTTCCTGCGGGCTGGCGACGCTGGGGCCGGATCAGCTCAGCGCGGTGATGAAGATGCTTAACCACCTTAAATCCGGATTATGAAAAGAGCAAAAATGCGCGCGCTGATCAGTGTCACCGATAAAAGCGGTCTAGATGTATTCTGCAGGGGATTGAAGAAAAACGGCTGGGAGCTTGTCGCCTCCGGCGGCACCGCCGCTTACCTGCGTTCAAAAAACATTCCCGTCAAGGATTTGAGCCGGGTAACCGGCTTCGTTAAAATGCTGGGCGGCAGGGTAAAGACCCTTCACCCCATGGTTTTCGGCGGGATCCTTGCAAGGGCTGAAGACAAAGCGGATATAAAGAAATTCAAGCTGCCCCTCATAGATATGGTGGTAACAAACTTCTACACACTTAAGAAAGGGCCCGGCTTCATAGAGACAATAGACGTCGGCGGCCTTTCTCTCCTGAGAGCGGCGGCGAAAAACAATAAACGTGTACTCCCTGTCTGCGACACTGAAGATTATCCTGCGGTTTTGAAAGCTATAGAGTCCGGGCACATAGATGATGAACTGAAAAAATATCTGGTGGTAAAATCATTTGACCTCTGTACCCGCTACAATGCGCGTATCGTAGACATATTGTCCCCGGCAAAGGATTTTCCCGAATATATGTCGCTCCCGCTAAAGAAGATGATGGCCTTGAGATACGGCGAAAATCCGCACCAGAAAGCGGCCTTCTATTCGGACGGCTCATTCCCGGGAAAGATTCTTCAGGGCAAACCTCTTTCATACAACAACATTCTGGATATGGAAGCCGCGATACTTCCGGTAATCAGGTTCTCCGGGGGTGGATGCGTTATAATAAAACACACGAACCCCTGCGGCGCGGCAATAAATAAATTTCAGGATAAGGCGTATAAAGACGCCCTTGACTGCGACCCCGTCAGCGCTTTCGGAGGTATCGTCTCATTTAACAGGAAAGTCACTAAAAAGACGGCTGCCCGGCTTGTGAAACACTTCTTTGAAGTGATCTGCGCCCCCGATTTTGATAAGGGCGCGCGCAAAGTCCTGAGTAAAAAAAAGAATCTGATACTTTTCAAATACCGGAAATGGGACTCAAAACTTGCGGTAAAGCGGGCGCTCGGCGGCTATCTCGTCCAGGAAATGAAATTTCCCGCGATCAGGTTCAACGAAGTCACCGGTAAACTCACGAAATCCGAAAAAGCAGATGTCGCGTTCGGTCTTCAGGTGGTATTTCAGGCCGCATCCAACTCTTCGCTCGTGGTTAAAGACGGAAAAACCATAGGTATCGGGCCGGGTCAGTGCTGCAGGATTGAATCCGTGAAACTCGCCGTGGACAGGGCAAAGAAGAACACCCGCGGGAACCTGAAAGGAGCGGTAATGGTCTCAGACGGGTTCTTCCCTTTTGATGATTCTGTCCGTGCCGCCGCTAAAGCCGGAATAAAAGTTGTCGCGGCCCCCTCAGGTTCTATAAAAGACAGCCTCGTGGCCGCAACCGCAAAAAAACTCGGCGTTAAACTCGCATTCATAAACCACCGGCTCTTCCGCCACTAATTCAAAACCGAAAGAAATATATTTTTATTAAATAAAATGAACAAGAAAAATCTTAAAATAAAAATAATTTATGACGAAAGTTGTATGGGATATAATTCTCCCGGGCACCCTGAAAGACCTGAAAGAATAAGAGGTGTCCATTCCCTTCTTGAAAAAGAAGGATTCAGCTTTATAACTCCTGAGCCCGCCGGAGATTCAGATATTCTCCTTGCCCACTCGGAAAAGTTGCTGAAATCTGTTAAAAACGGGGATTTCTACGAGCCCGATACGCCGTGTTATGACAATATTTATAATTTTGCCCTTCTTTCGTGCGGGGCCGCAATACAGGCGTCGGAGCTTGCCGCTTCCGGTTCAAATGCTTTCTCACTTATGAGGCCGCCGGGACACCACGCAACGCGAAACAATCTTATGGGCTTCTGCTATTTCAATAGTATAGCTATTGCCGCACTGCGCCTTTGTAAGAAAAAGAAAATTGCTATTGTTGATTTTGACTGTCACCACGGAAACGGTACAGAAGATATTCTGCAGGAAAAAGAAAATTGCCTGTATGTCTCATTGCACCAGAGTCCGTGTTACCCGGGAACCGGCGCTGAGTCCCGCGGAAATATCAGGAATTTTCCCCTCCCTCCCGGAACCGGCGGAGAAGTTTATATACATGCGCTTGAAAGAGCTCTTCAGGAGGTTGGGCAGTTTGACCCTGATTATATAGGCGTTTCAGCCGGATTTGATGCATACAAAGGTGACCCGCTAACGGATATGGCTTTAACAAAAGATGACTTTCAAAAAACCGGAGAACTCATAAAAAAACTGAACAAGCCCGTTTTCTCTGTCCTTGAAGGCGGATATTCCACAGATCTGCCTGAACTCGTTCTAGCTTATCTTACCGGCCTCGGTTCTGGTCTGTAGGGGCAACGGCATGCCTTGCCCGTTCTCTGCATTTACTTGTAGCGGTCGAATTACTATTCGACTGTTTGTATCTGTAGTTGCAGACCCTCGGTCTGCCTTTCTTCTGTAGCGGTCGCCGGCCTGCCGGTAGGCAGGAATTGTTCATCCCGTAAATTTCTTCATTCTCAAAGAGAATGATACGGAGCTATACGATTCTTATAGTTTTAGGAAATAGTTTTAAAAAATGTTGCTATATCTCCAAGCAAGAGCAACGCTGTAGTTAAATTCTCTCTTTGTATGTTTTACTAGGCAAAATGGAATGAAGGAAGGAAAAAATAACAACTAGCTATACAAACGGCTATTAAAATTTCTATGAAAATAAATAAGTTATATAGAGTTATACACAAAACCTTATCTTTAATCCAAAAGTTAAATATACACCCTATAATAGTTATTGCCGTAACTATAAAAGGAAATAGCAAAGATATACTTATCTTTGCGCAAATTGGTAAATCAGTACCAAAACTCGAGAATACTTCACTATAGGCGTTGCGAATGATTATTGTTAGCCAAACCGATGCGATTGATATTATTAGAAATATTATAAAACTAACACGTGTACAAATATGTGTTATTTTAGATTTATTTTCAGATAAATATTTTTCAATATTATACATCTTTGATTATACCTTTCTATCCGCTTAATTCAAAGCTGTAATGTTTCCATATTGTTTCCATATTTGTTGAAAACCGTAACAATAATCAGGATTGTGAAATACTACCAACTTACAACGACATGGTTTCATTTTTTCTTAGGTGACTTCCAGTCTGAGATGTTTGCCGAGTGCGTGTATAAACTTCTCAATAGTTGAAAGCTTGATATCCTCAGCGTGATTTTCGATTCTGGATATAGCTGTTTTTTTCGTGTGAAGCCTGATGGCGAGTTCTTCCTGTGTAACACCAACTTCTTCCCTTGCCCGCTTAAGCATCACTCCAATTTTGAACTGTTCATATCCTGCGTCGAACTCACTTGCGAATTCAGGATCTCGTGCTTTCCGTTTCTTAATGTACTTCTGCAGGTCACTCATTTCTTTTTCCTCCCCAAATAGTCCCGTTTTCTTTTTTCGGCAAGCTGAATTGCTTGCCGTGGGGTCTTTGGCGTTTTTTTCTGAAAGGCGTGAGCCAAGACCAGTAAATTTAGTCCGTCAAAGAATCCAACAAAGCGAAAAATATTCGAACCCGCCTTGACTCGGACTTCCCACAAATCATCAGTATTCGTCATCTTCCGAAAGTATTCGGAGGGAACGATATCCAAGTCTTCGACAAGTTTCAAAACCCAAGCGGCTTTCTGTGCCTGCTTGGATGACAATGTGTTTAAAAACTCATCAATGGGGTTCCGTCCCGCCGATGTTTCGTAGAATACAATTTCTCTTATCATGTTTATATGTTAACACACAAGTTAACGTGTGTCAAATTTGTAAAAGATGTCAGTTGTTCCTTTTTTTCGATCCATGACTAAACTTCATAAAAAATTATTTTTCCTAATTCTTTCTACAAAATCACGTTGAAATCTGTCGGGAGATTTACAGTTTAGAAGGTTGCTCATTCTTACAATTAACCGGTCAATCTCCGCGCATTTTTCATCTGGGGTCACTTAATAACCATGCTTGTCAATTACTGCTGCTATTTGATTTTTGAGGCGACGAGGCCGGCGAGGACCGCGGCGTCTTCCGTAGCGAATATATTCTTTATGCTCCTGTCAAAGAGAACGCTGGCTTCGGCCGGGAATTCATCGTCCTGACCGAATACAGTGATAAGAACGGGCACACCTTCAAGGGGATATATTTTTATAGAACAATCTCCGGCTGATTCGTTGCTGGCGCCGAGCCTGTCAATACTTAAAAGAAGCCCTTCGGGATTCGCCCCGTATTTTCTGATCACCGGTTCCACCGCTCGTTTTCTGAAAGCCGGATAATATATTTCCCCTCCGTCCATTTCCTTAAAAGAGATCCATTTACCCGTTTCTTCCGGCAGGCCTTCAATTTTTTTTATTAAATAATGTAAAATGAGCACTGCGATAAAATCGGGGACGATTTTTCCGCTATCCGCGTCTGTCAGCGTCCTCTTCTCAATATCAGCAACATATTCATCAGCAAAAAAACCGACGGACACATTGTTTATGTCCGAGATCTCGCCTAATCTGTTATAAGCTTTATCCAGAGCCGCATTATACCCCATCAAGAACCTCTACTGCATCTCCGATCTTCAAACCGCCGCCTTTAATAACTTCCGCGAATATTCCGAGTTTTGACAACCGGCAATCCTCAACGGAATCATAGAGGCCGCAGGGTTTCCTGCAGATCTTTCCGGTCTGCGTGATTTTTAAAACCGCATCCCCCGCTTTCAGATTTGTCCCCGGTGTCAAATCCGAAAACGCAACGCCCGAGACCATAAGATTCTCTCCGAAACCGGCGCAGCCTATTTTAACGCCGTCTCTTTTCAGTTTATCAAGACTCTCTTTTATGAAAAGACTGACCTGCCTCTCTCCCGGGCCGCCGTGAATATCCCCCTCAAAACCGTAATTTTCCCTCAGATATCCCTCCACCCTGTTCTCCTTCACCCCTTTCCTTACGCTTATACGGATGGATATTATTTTTCCGTTTTTCTCTACCATAACAATATATCCACGATGCTTCGTTTTTCCAGACTCCTGATATTGGCATCCACAACCATGAATGCGTTTGCCTTTGCAAGAGAATAGATGTCCGCTGAACCGCTGTATCCTTTAACCGGGTAAACCGAGTAGCCGTTTGCTTTTTCAACAACTTTAACAGGATAGAAATGTTTTCTGCCGGGATGCTGACTGAAGTCACTCTTGAGCTCTCCTTTCCTGAATTCCGTTTCGGGAGTTTTTCCTGACATTTTTTCCAGCGCGGGTTTTATAAACAGCAAAAATGAAACAAAAGTTGAAACCGGATTTCCCGGCGTACCCATAACATAAGTATTCCCTCTTTGACCGAAATAAACAGGCTTGCCCGGTTTCATACAGACACCGTGGACTATCTGTTTCACCTTGCATTTTCCCAGTATACCGGGTACAAAGTCGTAATCCCCGGCCGACACGCCGCCCGTTATAATAAGAAAATCTTTTTCCAGGCCTTTCCTTACTAATTTTTCCAGACTCCCCTTCCGGTCGGCGGCAATACCCAGGTATTCAACTTTTACATTTAATCCATTCAGCAGGCTCATGAGCATTGCTCTGTTGCTGTTATATATTTCTCCCTTTTTAAGCGTCCCTCCCGGCTCCGTTAATTCATCGCCGGTGTTGAGAACCGCTACGCAGGGTTTTCTGAAAACCTTTATTTTATCTCTTCCCAGTCCTGAAGCTATCGCGATTTCCGGCCCCCTTATAAGAGTTCCTTTTTCAAGAGCAGCTGTCCCCTTCCTTACATCCTCGCCTTTGAGACAGATATTACTTCCCTTTTCAACTCCTGTTAATATTTCAACTGCGCTTGTGCCCGTAAGTGCGCCGGTATTAACGGGCTTCCTGTTCTTTTCAATTTCACAGACGGAACAGGGATGGCCGCAGGAAGAGCGCGTGTCCTCTACCATGACAACACAGTCCGCGCCCGTTGGAACGGGCGCGCCCGTCATTATTTTAATACACTCGCCCCTTCGTATTTTGTTTTTACTGGAATCGCCGGCTTTAATAATACCCTTGCATTTCAGCCTCACAGGAGTTTTACTCAAGTCTCCGGAATGCGCGGCATAACCGTCCATCGCGGACTTGTTGAACGGAGGGAAATCGTATCCCGATTTCAGGTCTTCGGCAAGGATATGCCCGAGCGCTACGTCAACCCCGGACGATACCGCGCCGAG
>VMTH01000169.1 GCA_013791745.1 Candidatus Omnitrophota bacterium | reverse complement strand
TCTTTCGAACGAGGGTGTAGAAACAGTCATCAGAGTCACGGCGTTAGATTCGAGTTCGGTAACATTTGAATATAATTACGATTACATGACTGCCGGGACAGGCGGTTACACTTATTATGACACAGGAGCAGGAATTCCCGTTTCATTTGAATCTATTTCCGTCACTTCCGACGGTGGTGATGCTACAATATCACCAAACGGAGATAATATCGACGATGAACTAAGAATCAATTATGTGCTGGTGTCGACAAACCCGTCAATACAGACCTCCGGCGGCGCTCAGCTCAGAATTGTGGCCGATACCAATAACAACGGCATAGCGGACACTTTCAGATGGGAACAGGTCATGTGGGAGAATGACGCTCCGCATTTTATTCCCGGAACAGCGATTTCAACCTCAAGCTCTTACTACAATATTAACGGTAATGACTGGTGGGGTTATTTTAATTCGCTCACATTGGAAGCAAAAGAGGCATTAAAGCTCAGTTATCAGGAGCTTGACGCCATTCAGGCGAATTCGGATTATGATTTCTGGGACTGGATACCCCAGGAAGATTTCGCTTTGCGCGACGGTTCAACCAAGACGCTGACCAGGACGGTTTCTGTTAATTTTTCATGGGACTGGCTGAAGAGAATTCCCCTGAACGGCGAATGTAAAATTTTTGTTGAAGTCGCGGCGCCGTATTTTTCACCGCAGACTTTGCTGCTGGGAGATTCCACTTCCACGATTGTAACGGTGTCAGGGGTGGGCGTTATCAGGGGCACGGTCACGCTCCCCAGTGAATCCGGCGGCGGGCCCGCGGCGTTTGCCGAGGTGAACGCGGGGAATCAGTACAGCTGGAATCACACTTATACAGATGAGAATGGCGTATATAAGATGAGAGGTATGGCCGAGGGCACTTATTTTATGGAAGCCCGTAAGGCGGGTTACACCACTAAACGCGAGCAGAATGTTTCTCTTTCGGGTGATGAGGCCTGGCAGAATTTTGAGCTCGGCACCGGCGTTAAAATCACGGCCACGATACAGCTACTCGCGCCGTTTACGCCTTACACTGATCAGTGGGGAAACACTGTCACCGAATTGTGGGGGAATCTTGACGCGTGGAGCATAAACAGCGCTGACGGCGGCTGGTCTAATTTCAGGATTTCAAGCGGGGCTTCAAGCGCAGTGTGCGTTCTTCCTCTGGTGGAAGGGACTTACAACATCAGAGCAAATGCGAATAAGTATGTGTCAATATCAACGACTGTGGTTCTTAAACCTGCAGCTTTGGGCGGCGTTCTCGGAGCCGGCGCGACATTTTATCAGATGGCGATAGTCCTGAATCCGGCGGTGGATATAAAAGGATACATCGTTATAATGAGCACCAACATCAGCGAGCTCCAGCAGAGATATGTTGATGTCAACGCTCACACGGCCGATAACTCGGTCTGGGCCTGGGGGCAGAGGGAATGGGATCAGAATCAGTGGGATATAGGCATTGATTCCACAACAATGCCTTTTACCGTCTGGAATGTTACTCCGAACACGACTTACTTTCTGAGTTTCAATAGCCAGTTCTACGCATCAACCGACACGACGGTTTCCGTGGGCGCGACGAGCCTTCTTATGACGAAAGCCGAAGCCGTGGTAATGGATGAAGGCGTGACGATAAGCGGCAACATGGTCATCAACTGGTCACCGTCAACATACGCGATTTATTTGAATCAGTCATGGGACGACGGCGGCGTGAAAAAAATATGGCTGAATATTGACGCTTTTGACGAGGCCACTCATCAGGGAAAAAATATAGGTTTTTCTGTACCTATAAGTTCATTCAGCTCTGTGCAAATGCCTTATGTTATCGCGGGCCTGACAGCGGGCAGGCAGTACCAGATGAATATTTGGGGCCTTAACAACGGTTTTGAACAGGAAGGCCGCTGGCAGAAAATTGACGCCGGAAGCACGAAGACCATCACTTTTAATCCCTTCTCCGGTTCAATAAACGGAAGGATTCTTGACCAGTATAGCGCTCCGGTGGATTCAATGTCTATAACCATAAGCTGTGAAATGCTCTGGAATCAGGGCATGCCTAGCAACAATGCCGCCCTCCATCCTGACGCAAGCGGCAATTTTTCTATTGACGAACTCAGGACGGGGGAATATGTTGTCACGATTATGGAGACGGATGTGAACGGCATGCCTCTGGGTAATTATGGCATGGTGCAGAAGAGGGCGCGCGTCAACAATGGCGAGAATTATCCGCTCGGGGACATTTTCCTGAAACCGGCCGGCCGGATAAGCGGAACCCTTGTGCTCAATTCCGCAAAATATCCGACGTGGAATGATGTTTATAATGCCAGCACCCAGACTTATTATATCTATGACCACACCGGAACACAGCTGGAAGGCCCGCCCATGAATTTAGCGGTGATGGCGATGTCTGTCAAACAGATGCAGCAGGGCGGGAATATTATAGATTCCCGTCTTAAAGCTTCGCTGGAAGTCTGGTCTCCCACGGTGGCCTCTTACACGATCCGCGGCCTGGCCGAAGGCAGTTATATTATTATGCCGCCGCTTTATTTTGACAACACTAACGACGGAGGCGCGCTGGCGGCTATGTTCGGCGGGCAGTTCAGCCCCAACGCCGACCTTGCGTCGCTCACGCCAATGGTGCCGCTTGCGACGGGTGAAACCAAAAATCTTGATCCGCTGACGCTGATTGACGGTGTCAAGGTCAAAGGCACGGTGCAGAGGTCAGTGAGCGGCGTCGAGGGCCATTACTGGATGGAGCTGGTGAGCAGGGAACATTACATGCCGGTTGCCCCCGGTAAGTCCATTGATTTTGTGGATTACAGCAATTTCGGTATCGCGAGCATGCCGAGCACGCTTAACAGCCCGACGCAGAGTTTCTCTTTTACTTCCATATATCCCGGCAAGTACAATGCCATGGTGCGCGTGTGGGACCAGAGTTATAAGAATGCCATTGTGCCGTTTGAGATCCCCGCCGGTTCCACAAAAACGATTGATCTGGGCACATTAATGCTTAAAAAAGGCGCCAATATCACCGGGGTGCTGAGAGATAAAGACACGGGAAGCGTGATTTATGACGGTGTCAGGGTGAGATGCCAGGGCATTCCCCGGCAGGAAGGAACGCACAGGGAGACGCGCGATTATAATGACTCATGGGCACCTGCTGACATTAAAATCAGTTCCACGACCGGCGCTTTCAAATTGAAGAATCTGCCGGCGGGCACTTATGAAGTGGAAGTGCAATACAGCAAGAGCGATCTTTCTTACGCCTATGTGCATAAGAAGATAGTGGGCGTCATTGTCCCTGATTCAACCGCCGATGTTAATCTGGGTACGATAGAATTAAAGAAAGGCAGAAATATTAAGGGCATCGTGAAGGATGTCGCGGGTAATCCCGTCCCTAATGTGAAAGTTGAGGCCGATCCCATGCTCGGAATGACGGACGGCTGGTCCGATTTCAGGACAGATTCTGAGGGAAAATTCGTGCTGAAGGGGCTTGCTCCGGAAGTCGTTTACTGGAAACTGACGGCCGCGCCTCGCCCTGAGGTGTGGGACAGGTGGGAAGAGGAATCTTATTACGCTCCGGCTGTCAAAAAAAATGTTCTTGTAGGAAGCACCAATACGGTTTTGACAGTGACGCTTCCGACCAAGGGGATAACGGGCGTTGTGAGGACGCCTCTGCTTTCATCCAAGGATGATATGGAAATACTGACGCAGGGATTCGGTGGTGATGAAAAGGCCGGCCTTAAAACTTACGGCGCTTTTATTGTTGTCCAGTCCGCCGGCGAAAGATACTCAGATCCTTTTGACGGCTATCAGACGATTAGCAGAGCGCCCTTCTGGGAAGGGCCCGATGCAGGGCCGGGCAGATGGAAATCTTCTTTTACCATTATGGGCCTCAGTGACGGCAGATATAACATGCGCGCGGTGGTGAAAGGTTTCTGCTCGGAATTTATTAAAGGTATAGAAATATCGTCGGGAACTGTCGCAATGGGAACCATCACTCTTTCCACGGGATCCGCGCTGTCGGGCGTTTTCACCAAGGCCGACGGGAGCAAGGTCAAAAACACGGAAGTTGAAGAAGTTGTGGCTTCAAATCAGGACATGACAGACCTTGTTTTCGGTGAGCTCATCACCAACAGCGGCACGGGGGAAATAGAAAGCTATAGAATCCCCGGTTTGCGCAAAAATGTCTCTTACACCGTTGTTCTGCCGATGGAAGGTCACGCTCTGTTCATGGCGCCGGAATCGCAGATGATAACGCAGAACGCCCAGACATATAATTTCATCTTTCAGGACAACGCTCCGAGTTTTATCAGCTGGGTAAAGAAATCCTCCAACACCATCACGATAGAAGCCTTTGCTTCCGAGCCTCTCCGCGAAAGCAAGGTTTCAAATGTGATTATTCTGGACGGTGTTTATTGTTCATCGGGAACATTGGTTGCCGGCGCTTTTGACAGCGCCGCTATGTCTTTGAATAAGACGGACATAAGCGCTGTATTCACTTTTTCAGGCGCGCAGAATTCCATAGCTTATCACTTTCAGGGTACAGATTTGAAGGGCAATAAGCAGTCGCCCGCTGATTACACCGGAAGCGGCGATTATCCTTTCGCCTACACATTCTACAAAGCGTGGGATAATTACGCGCAGAAGAACATCAACCCCACTTTCGGCGGAACCGTTGACATAGGCAACGGCGATGACAGCTCGGTCTATGTGCCGACGGGGAGTATGGATACCGGTTCGGATGTGAAGGTCACAGTCGGCAAGACCGCTTTTCCGGGCGAATCAGTTCCCGCGCCCGCGCCTTCGGCATCGGGTGTGAGGTCAGCGGCCGCTATCCAGGCCTATGCCACCACAAGAGACAGTTTCTACACCGCGCGCTACGGCGCGGCGATGCCGTCTTTTAACGGGCCGGAGCTTGCGACAGCCGCGGCCAGCGCTCTTTATGAGGTCAAGGCGCGCCTTGTCAGCGGGCCTCTCGCCTCAATAGCGGCAAGCCAGACGGTGGAACTGACTTTTGAATACGATTCGTCTATTTCCACACATCCGGCGACCGATTTGCTTTATGTCTATTCGTCCACGGCTTCATCCAACGCGGAGTGGAATCTCGTAGACAGCGCGCCGGTTATAGACGAGGAAAATAACACGATAACGGTTCAGACGAGTCATTTCTCGTATTTTGCCGTGTTCAAGCTTTCAGCGGTCCCGGCCGCAACGGTCGTCAATCCGACGGTGACTTCTGTTTCTCCCGCCAGCGGTGAGCAGGGTACGACAATACCGTCTATAACAGTGACCGGAACAGGCTTTAAGGACGGCGTTACTGTTACATTCGACCCGACCGGAATCAGCGTAAGTTCCATTACAAGAGTGAGTTCCACTCAGCTAACGGCATGGAATGTCGTTATAGACGGCGGAGCGGCCACCGGGGCAAGGAATGTGACTGCGACAAATGCCGACAACGGCTACGGCACTCTCGCGAATGCTTTTACTGTGAATTCATCAAGCAGCACGGTTAATGTCAGTTCTGTCACGGTATCCGGCACGGCAAGTCCCGGTAACACGATAACTCTGACCATAACCGGCACAGGCCTTGACAAGTTTAATGACGAGGCGTTAGATATTATCAAACTGGACAATGTGTCAGAGGGTTATTTCATTACG
This sequence comes from Candidatus Omnitrophota bacterium, assembly GCA_013791745.1. NCBI lineage: Bacteria > Pseudomonadati > Candidatus Omnitrophota > Candidatus Omnitrophota bacterium. The sequence continues at coordinate 34,521 of VMTH01000169.1, read as the reverse complement.
GGCAGTACCATTGCCCCCTGCTCTACAACCACGCTGACTGTGCAGTTTGTAATTTCGGCAGATCCGGCGGCCCCGGCGGGTTCCTATGATCTGCATCTGGAAGATAATTCCGGAGAGTATATTATGCGTTCCGCTGTCGTGACGATCGTGTCAAATCCCTATGAGGATGCCTTTAAGGCCTATGTGTTCCCGAATCCCTGCCGCACTAACAGCTTGAGCATCAAGGTGTGCGTGCCCGGCACCGCGGCCGAGGTTGCCGCCGGAACCACTGTCAACGGCGAGGTCAGGATATATACGGTCACAGGCGAGCAGGTGTGGTCAGCTTCACAGAGCCTCAAAAAGGCCTTTGGTCCCGGCGACTCCGATCTTTCATGGGACGGAGAAAACATAATCACCTGGGATTTGAAAAATTCCAACGGCGGCAGAATCGCCTCCGGCGTGTATTTCTACATCGTTGAAACGGCCGGACAGGGCAGAGACAGAGGAAAGATAGCGATAATAAGATAAGAGGGGCTGTCCCCGAGTATGGAGGTTATATGAAAAGAATTATGATAGCTTTAATGTCTGCTGGGCTGGCTGTTTCCGCTTTCGCGGCGAGTGCCATTGTGACGGATGTGGGCGGAAAGGCAGAGTATTCGCGCTCAGGAGCAGAGTCTGTTTCCGAGCCGCTTCCTGCGCTTTGGACACTGCTGACAAAAGGCCTTTATCTGCAGGAAAATGATGTCATAAAGACCGGCCCCGGCGGAAAAGCGTCTCTTGTCCTGGACACGGGGAGTCAGGTGGATATAGGCCCGTCAACGGATGTAAGAATCGCGAAACTCAGCGACACCGACACTCTTTTGGATATGGCAATGGGTGAATTGACGAACAAGATTGAAAAACTAAAAGAAGAAAATGTATCCTTCGCCGTAAAAACTCCCGCCTCCGTCTGCGCGGTCCGCGGTACGAAGTTTAGCGTCATCGTGGATAAGAGCGGAAAAACCAGAGTGAATGTTTTTGCCGGCGTTGTTTCCGCCCGTGAGATTTCGGGAATAGGCGAGGAAATTTATATCAGGCAGAATCAGTTCCTTGAGATCCTGCCCGGAATCGCTCCGGAACAGGCCGCTGATCTGAGTTTCGCTCCCACAGCGAGAGAAGTGCTGATGACAAAAGCGGAATTTATGAATGAAGTCAGAATGGATATGACCAAGGAGCAGGTGCAGGCGGCCGCGGCGACAGAAATTAAAAATGCCGAATACGAGCAGGGAAAGACGATGGTGGACTATTTTGGCAAACGCGTCAGGATAGAGGAATACATAGTCAGGCCCCAGTCGGACCAGTTCAAGTTCGTCGCTCTTAATGAAAGAGACAACAGGTTTGATTATTTCACATGGCTGGCGACATTCAACACGGACTTGCCCGCGGATCTTTCAGTCGCGAATCAGATTGCTTTTGAGAAAACAGATAATCAGGTTTGGACCGCAGCTCCGGATTATTGGGTCAAACAGCATGATTGCGCCGCTTCAAACACGGTTGATTCCGTTGAGTGGACGAAAAAAAGAACGAACTGGGATGCCGCCGCATCGGTCACAGATTGGTCGATATATGAAAACGGAGTTGAGCGAGCCATAAGACAGGATGGAGCAACGCTTGTCGCTTTTAATTACACTGAGCAAATCGGTATTGGCGGAAAAGGACATGATAGTTATACAAGCGATATTCCGGGGAATTATAAAGAAGATTATTATTTCATTGATGATGAAGGGCAATTAGCGACAGCTGCAAATTCGTACAGTGGTTATAATGAAGAATTCGTTTTCAGCAGCAATAATTTTGGCGGTGTCGATGGCAAAATTGATATTGTTGTAGAGCCGTCTATATTTGAACAGGCTGGGATGAGATAAGCCTGCGGGTAAATTTAAAATGGGAATGATAAAAAACAATGAAGGAGAAAATTAAGTGATTGATATGAAAAAAACTTTAATTGTTGCGGCAGCTTGTGTTCTACTGATTCCGCTCTATGCGGCGGAGATCATTCCCGTGGGAGAGATTAATCTTACCGGCGGCGCTTCTTTTTTTGAGGGTGAGAGTTCCGCTTCCGGAGGCAATTTCAACATCGCCGCCGTGCCCGCTGTCAAATTCAGCGAGAGTGTTGTGCTCCTTCCGGGATACTATGGTAATTACAGGGGCTCTAAAAGCGTCTATGAGCTCCTTGGCGGCGGCACGCTCTATCAGGACTCGATGAGCCATAATTTTACGCTGCGTCTTGTCAATAAACTTTCTCCAGAACATAAATTCAAACTCAAGACTGGTTATGTTTTTAACTATTTCAGGGAAACAACGGATGAGGACTGGGGCGAAGGCCTTTTTGATTTTGAGAAATTCACCCTCGGTATAGAGAATGAAACGCAAAACTGCATGGGCATGGATAAGTTCATCGGCTCCTTTGATATAATGAAAGTGAAGTTCCCCGAATACGCTTCGCTGGCGTCGGCGCTTTACGGACAGGAAGTCTTTCCGGGGACCAACATACTTGATTTCAGCGGCGTCAATATTTATTTCAGAGGCCTGAAAAAGCTGAATCCTAAATCAATAGTTGATGTGAACCTTAATTTCATGCTCAAGGATTTCCCCGATCAGAACCTCATAGATCCGCAGGGCGAGTACACTCTGACGAAGAGGAACGACAGGACCTCGTCGCTGGATATGGTTTATTCCCGGTTGTTTGGTTCTTTTTCGGCGGGGCTCACGCTCGGAGCCGTCGTAAATCGCTCGAATCAGGACCATTTTGACGCGGCAGCTCCTAAATTCGTGGACAATTATTACGACTATAATTCATATTCCGCGGGGCCGGTCGTGTCTTTCGGCAATAAATTTCAGGTGAGCTGCGCCTATAAATACGGCATTAAAAATTATGAAGGGCGCCTCACACAGAAAGCCAACAGCGATTACACTTCTTCAAAGGTGCAGAACAAAACACATTTCGTGTCGCTGGGGAGCTCTTATAGATTGAGCAGGAAACTAAAAGCGAAAGTGTCCGCCAATTATTTCACCCAGGATTCAAACCAGGATTACGAGGCGGTGTACAAATACAATTATGACACGTATAATTTTGACGCGGGGGTTGTGTATGAATTCTGATAATTACCGGAGGAATAAAAAATGAAAAAAATTTTAATTTTAGCGGGTCTGATTTTGTTGACGGGCGAGTCTTTCGCGTGGATGAGCAAAAGCGACGCCGGGACATGCGGAGCGCAGTTTCTTAAGATAGGCATGGGTGCGCGCGCCATGGGTATGGGAGGCGCAGCGGCGGCGCTGACGGATGTGAGCGCTCTATACTGGAATCCGGCCGGGATCGCCTCTCTTGAGAGCAGAGAAGTGCTCGCCATGCACACGGACTGGTTCGAGGACACCTCAATAGAATTTCTCGGAGCGGCATTTCCCGCCGGGGGCGCCGTGTTAGGCTTGAGCATGACCTATCTTGCGATAGATGAATTTGAAAGAAGGGTGGCGGACACCTCCGCGCCGGTTGGCACATTTAACGCCAATGACAGCGCTGTCGGAATAAGCTATGCCAAAAAGCACGCCGGTCTGGATGCGGGTTTTACCGTCAAAGCGCTGAAATCGAGCATAGGCAGCGATTCGTCCAATGTCGCCATCGCCGCCGATGCCGGTATTATAAAAAAAGGATTGAGTCTCTCAGGGAAACCGATGTCGCTGGCCATCGCGCTAAAAGATTTCGGGACGAAGATAAAGTTTAGCGCGCAAGAGGACAATCTGCCTTCCGTTATAAAGCTCGGAATGGGCGTGGAAGTCTCCCCCCAGATGACAGTTGCCGCGGATCTCAATCTGCCGAGGGACAACGAGGTGAATCTGAACATAGGTTTTGAATATATGCTTCCTGTGGAAGCCGTGAAATTCCCCGTGAGGATGGGTTATAAGACACTCAACGATTTTGACACCATAGACGGTTTCTCGGCCGGTTTCGGACTGGGCATGGGCTCCTATAATCTGGATTTTGCCTGGGTGCCTTACGGAGATTTCGACGACACTTACCGGCTGTCGCTGTCGGGCAAATTCTAAGAATTAATTTCCGCCGGAATCGCGGGTTTACGGCTGCCCACCGCCGCTATATTCAGGGTAAACTTATTGTTTCAGCTGTGTACGCGCGCGTTTGATATAATCTTCTGAGGCCGCGTGGCCGGGGCTCAGGTCGATAACTTTCTCAAAAAACTTTATTGATTGAGTGTATTTTGTTTCCGAGAAGAGCTTATGGCCTTCCATGAAATATGTTTTAATTTTAGCTGTCTTCAGGTATTTTGCCGCTTCCGCATGGCCGGGGTTCTGTTCAAGGACTTTCTCGAAAAATTCTATTGATTGAGGATACTTTTCTTCAGCGAAGAGCTTATGACCTTCCATAAAATATGTTTTGATCTTTGCTGTTCGCAGTTTAGTTTCCGATTCTTTTTTCCGCTTCTCCTCGGCGGCCATCCTCTCGGCTGAAATTTTAGACGCTTCAACCGGCGCGGTTTCGCCGGAAAGAATTTTTATTTTAGCTTCAAGAGCGGTGATCCGCTGCTCTATCATGGTGTTACTGAAATTCAAAAAAACCCCGAAGACTTTAGGCGCGAAGTTTTCTTTCAGATTGCGCGCGCTGGCTCCCACGCTCATTCCCGTGGGGAAATTGAAGGCAAGCGAACAATTCACATCTCTGCCGTCTTCTTCAACAGCCGCGCAGACCTGCCCGGCGTTCAATTTCAGGCCCGCGAAAGTCCCGTGCAGGTTTTTATAGTCTCCCGTCTTGTCAACAAAGCCCCTGTTGCCTCTGCCAGCCGATATTGTCAGAACGCTTCCGCTTATTTTTAAATCCTGGCTGAGAACGCAGTAAACCGAATTTGAAACAGCCGTGTCGCCAGGCGCTCCAGTGGAAAAAGTTTCGTTTGTTTTGCCGGTTATGTTGTTTACGCCCACCGCCAGAGAAGGCAGTTTCCCGCCCTTAATGAGAAGCAGTTTTATGTTTGCCGCGGCCATGGTGCTCGTGTAGAGAGTGAGACCGCCCTCGAGCCGTTCCGTCACGCCGAAATTGCCCCAGGCGTTTTTATCGTTGCTGTATGTGTCGGAGTTCGCCGGTTTATAAACTCCCGCCCCCCCGCCGAATTCTATAATGCCGTGGCCGAGCGTTTGAGCGGAAGGTGTTTCAACAGTGTTTGTCAGAAATCCTCGGGCGGATGACTGGAACGCGATAAGGCACACAACCGTCGCGCCGAAACCCGCGGACTTTACAGCCGCAAAAAAACTTAATTTTTTCATTTGGAATCTTCTCCTTTTTCCCCGCCGCCGTAATAGTGATAGTAGCTGTAGTAGGGGTAATAATATTTGTGTTTTTCGATATCTATATTGTTAATAACGGCGCCTATTATTTTCGCGCCCGCTTTTTCAAGTTTTTCTTTTCCTTCCTTCGCCGGTTCTTTTTTTGTTTTGCCGAAATCTATGAGATACACGGTGCCTTCGGTTATTTTTGAGATTATCACGGCGTCGCTTACGGGAAAGATGGGAGGGCTGTCAAATATCACCCAGCGGAATTGTTCCCTGAGCTTCTTCAGCAGTTTTCCGAAGGTGTCCCGTTCAAGCAGTTCGGAAGGGTTCGGGGGTATTACGCCAGCGGGGATGATAGCGAGATTGGGTATTTCCGTTTTGTGTATAATTTTTTCAAGACCGGCCTGGCCGCTCAGGTAGCCGCTGAGTCCCGGCGATGTGTCTATGCCGAAAATCCCCTGTATTTTAGGTTTCCGCAGATCCGTGTCTATGAGAACAACGCTGTTTTCCGCGTGCGCCAGAATATGCGAAAGAGCCACGGCGAAACTTGTTTTCCCCTCGCCCGGCATGGTGCTTGTTATCAGCAGTGAGCGGATCTCGCCGGCGAAATTGATACTGACCCGTATGTTTCTGAGAGATTCGGCAAAATGAGAGTGCTGTCTTGAATCAAGGTCTTTGGTTAAATCAATTACATTTTTGAAGCCGTCCGCGACTCGCGGAATATAGCCGAGGAAAGGGACTGAAAGGTAATGTTCTATATCGTCCTTTGTTTTAATGCTGTTATCAAGAAATTCCAGCAGGAATGCCGCGAGTATCCCCAGGGCAAGTCCGCTGAATGAGCCTAGCAGAAGGTTTTTGCGCTTGTTAGGCAGAATCGGTTTTTTGGGTGTTTCAGCGGTGTCGATCACGCGTATGTTGTTTACGGTGAGTTTGCCCTCAAGCTCGGATTTTATGCTGGAGATTATGTTGAGGGTTTCCTCTCTTATTTTTTCTTTCATTATGTCCACGGCCTTTTTTAAGCCGATGATCTCGGGATAATTGTCTTTGTATTTTGTGGAGAGGCTCGCGAGTTTCACCTGCAGGGAAATGAGATCGCCTTTCAGCCTCTGTAGCAGAGGGTTGTTGAGTATCTGCGGGAGAGAGTTTATATCGCTGTCATCTTCGGAGACGGATGCTCCTTTTGCCGATGAGATTTTATCCAGTATGCCGTGGGAGAGAAGCAGCCGGCTCTTCAGATTTTCCGATATGTATACTTCGGCGAGTGTGTTGACCACTTCACTTGCCTCCGCCGGGTAGATGCTGTCATAGCTGATCTTTACAAGCCGGCTGCTCTTTACGGGATCAACCGATACATTGCCCATGAACCCGGTGGTTAGGTCTCTTGGGGATCCGTTTTTTTTGCGGGCGTTGACCGCCGCCGCCACTTTTTCAGCTATACTACGGCTTGTTATGATGGAATACTGGGTTTGATAATAATCGTTTTGTGTCATCTCAAAACCTATGGCTTCCTGCAGTCCGCCTCCCGATTTCTTTTCTATCAGCAGCATGGCGCTTGCGCGGTAAACCGGGGTTTTGATCATTGTTGCGATAATCGCGGCGGCGATCCCCGCTACGAAAAACAAAAAAATAAGAAGCTTGTGTTTGCAGGCCAGAGCGTATATCTGTCGGAGGTCTATCTCGTCTTCTTCTATCATAAAATTATCAGAATGGCTACGGTCATAATCGTCGTGAGAAATGTCAGTATGGGCGATATCTGCCTTATGGCGACATTTGTGTTTGACAGCGCGGAGCGCGGAGCGCTGACGATATCTCCGGCTTCCAGTATGATATCGTCCTGCTCCCGCCGCATGATGGCACCGGCGTTCACTTTTATTATTTTGTCGCCGCGTATTATTTCCAGTTCGCTCTCTTTCGCGGAATCGGAGAAGCTGCCGGCAAGAGCGATGAGTTCAAGGAGCCGCATATCTTTTTTCAGGGGATATGTGCCGGGCTTGTTGAGCTGGCCTATTACATAAACCTGTCTTCTTATGAATTTTTTAACTATCACCGACACTTTCGGATTTTCTATATAGGCGGAAAGTTTTTCGGTTATTTTCCCGGCGAGCTCTTCCCTTGTGAGACCTGAGGCCGGTATGTTTTCCATGAGGATGTATGATATTTCGCCGTTGTTTTCTATTGTCAGCGTCCGGCTTATATCGGGATTCTGCCAGACGAATATCTCGATCTCGTCGCCCGCCTGCAGCCGGTAATCTTCATTGTCGGAAGCTCCGCAGAGCTGCGCGATAAGCATCGCCGCCAGAAAAATAGATCGCAAAATATACATTTCCGCATTATACCAAATTTTAAGCGAGATTTGAGGATTTTGCTTTATATATTTGGTCAATGCTATATCGGTCATTATACACTGAGGCTTTTTGCGTCGGGGAAATCTTCGGGAAGATCTGTTTTAAAATAAAGCCGTTTTCCGTTTTCGGGATGATTAAAACCTATAGAATACGAGTGCAGCATTATACGCGCATCCGGCGAACCGCCGTATTTTATGTCGCCTGAAACGGGATAGCCGATGTGGGAGAGATGCACCCTGATCTGATGGGTGCGCCCGGTGAATATCTTGATCAGCAGAAGCGTTTTTCCGGGGAACTGCGCCACGGGCCTTATATAGGTTTTTGCGTTTTTTCCGTCAGCTTCTACGGAAAAAGCGGTCCTGTTGAAGTCGTTTCTTTTTATAGACGCCTCTATGAACTGGCTGGATGTCACTTTTCCGTCACAAAGGGCTAAATAGTGTTTGGCGACGGTCCTGTCGGAAAACTGTTTCATAATTATTTTCTGGGCGTTTGCCGTTTTTGCCACGATCATCAGGCCGGATGTTTCCCTGTCCAGACGGTGCACGAGTCCCGGCTTGCCCAGCCCCTTCCAGTCGTTGAGCTGGGGATATTTGAAGAGCAGCCCCTGGAGCAGCGTGCCCGACGAGTTTCTTCCGGCGGGATGCGTTATGATCCCCGAAGGCTTGGAAATGATGAGAAAGCTTTCTTCTTCGTGAATTACTTTGAAATTAACTTTTTCCGCTTTCACATTTGTGGCGGGGTCGGCTATCAGGTTGACGGATATTTCCTCGTTGCCTTTCAGTTTGTGATGTTTTTTTTCAGTTTTTCCGTCAACTTTTACATTGCCCGTTTTTATCAAAAATTGTATGAATGACCGAGAGTGCCCTTCTATCCTTGACTGAAGGAATGTGTCCAGCCGCATCCCTTTCCTGGGATTTATAAAGCGCTTGAGGGGGATCGTATCGTTTTTCATAGCAATTACATTCTATCAATTATCGTCGTATATTTGAAATACGCCCGTGCTATCTGTTTTAAATTTTGCCGGAGGCGAAGTGCCCACGCGCCGTTGTCTGATTTTTGACAGCCCGACGAAAATTCAATAAAATAGGACAAGGCTCGGAAAATATTGTGTAGAACAGTAAACGCCTGAACCCGGAGGTAAAAAATGGACAAAGAAACTTGTTGCCCTGAATTCAATCCCGCCCCATGGGACGAAAAAGAAATAAAATGGGAAAATAAAAAATTTATAAAAGATCATGTCGCGTGCTTTTTCCACATTCCTCTTAACTTCGGCTCGAAAATGGTGAAAAACGTAAATGCGATGAAAGAGGCAAACGCAGTGCCCGCCGGGTCAGAATTCATTGTCTTATCTAAACATGATTCCATGTGGGGGATGGATATTTATCTTAAAACAATCAGAGATGTGCCGGGGGCAGAAACAAGCGCTATTTCCGGAACGTTTTTGTCAAAAGTGTTTGAAGGCCATTACAAAAATACTCCGCTATGGATCAAGGAGATGGAACGATATGTAACGGCAAAGGGCCAGGAGATCAAAGATTTATTCTTTTACTACACCGCTTGCCCCAAATGCGCTAAGAAATACGGGAAAAATTATGTCGTATTACTGGCAAAAACGAATTAGGCGAACAAGGGGCCGGTTGCCTTTTCATTGGTGAGGAGGCAAAATTAATGAGGGACAGGCGTTTTGTCGCGGTTCATCGCGGCGGGTCTCTGAAAAAGGAGTGGCATTGCCAGTTAATTAAATGGGCCTCTGATTGCGCGGGGCATGTATTGAATCTATCCGGTGAAACAATAGACGGGCGGCTTATAAGCGCGCTAAATGTGGCTGAAGAGTGGAGGCAGGGAGAGGCCTCGGTGGGGGATGCGAGGAATGCGTCATTAGGCGCGATTGCGGTGGCAAATGAGTCCTCGAACAAGACTGCAATTGCGGTGGCTCGTGCCGTCGGTCACGCTGTGGCGACCGCCCACATGGTCGACCATTCACTGGCTGCGGCGTGGTATGCTCTGAAAGCCGTCAAAAATTCGGACAAATCAACAGAGGTGGAAAGGAAATGGCAGGATAAACAATTGCCGCCGGAGATCAGGGAGCTTGTCCTGAGCGCGAGAAAAAGCCGAAAGATTTAAACGCGTGCTCAAAAATTGTTTAGCTGGATGCGGCGTTCACAGTGAAGAGAAGAAGTTATACAGGAGGGTTTTTATGGACATTCAGATGATGACAAGGTTTTTTATGTGGTGCACGATCTTGAACATGGGATTATTGATGTTTTCATCCCTGCTTCTGGTCTGCGCGGGGGATTTTGTGTACAAGATGCACGGCAAGTGGTTCCCAATGCCGCGGGAAACATTCAATGTCGCGCTCTACTCCTTCCTCGGTATGTACAAGATCCTCATTTTTGTTTTCAACCTGATCCCGTGGGCGGCTCTGGCGATAATCAGCTAATATGACAGCCCGGGTGGACCCGGCGGTGGAGAATCCCCGGGCCATCCATCACCGCGCCCTGCCACCATCCGCCGCTATCTTTTTCGCTTATAATAGTGTATGCTTGCTGAATTGAATTTGTAAGTAAAAAAAGAGGGAAAAGATGACAGAAAACACGGAAGAAAAGAAAACATTTAAGGATTTCGGCCTTTCAGAGAATGCGCTGAAGGCTATCAATAAAAAAGGGTTTGAAGAACCGACACCGATTCAGATATTGACCATCCCCCTGATGATGAGGGACGATGTGAACATCATAGCTCAGGCCCAGACCGGCACGGGGAAAACTGCGGCTTTCGGTTTGCCGCTCATAGAAATGGTCAAAGAGGATCTCAGAAAAGTGCAGGCTCTCATTCTGACCCCGACCCGGGAGCTCGCCATTCAGGTGGCGGAAGAGATAAATTCGCTCAAAGGAAGCAAGGACATCAGGGTGGTGCCCATATACGGCGGCCAGTCAATAGACCAGCAGCTGCGGAGCCTCAAAAAAGGAGTGCATATTGTGGTCGGCACCCCGGGAAGGGTGATAGATCACCTCAACAGAAAGACGCTGAATGTGGCCAAAATCGAGCACCTGATACTTGATGAAGCCGACGAGATGCTCAACATGGGCTTCATTGAGGACATGGAAGAGATAATGAAGCACACGAATCCCGCCAAGAGAACGCTTCTGTTTTCCGCTACAATACCGGCAAAGATAAGAGCGCTCGCCAACAAATACATGGACGGCCACGAACTTCTCACGGTCAAGAAAGAGAACCTTATAACCAATCTGACGGAACAGATATATTTTGAGGTGAAAGCGCATGATAAATTCGAGGCGCTGTGCCGGATAATAGACATTGAGGATGATTTTTACGCGCTGGTTTTCTGCAGGACCAAGAGCGATGTTGACGGCGTCGCGGCCCACTTGAAGGACAGGGGTTATGACGCGGTGGCTATCCACGGGGATATATCGCAGGCGCAGAGAGAAAGGACGCTCGGTCAGTTCAAGAACAAAAAGGTGAACATACTTGTAGCGACGGATGTGGCGGCCCGCGGTATAGACGTCAGCGATCTCACCCACGTTATCAATTATTCGCTGCCGCAGGATCCGGAATCCTATGTTCACAGGATAGGCCGCACGGGCAGGGCCGGCAAGCAGGGCACGGCCATAACCTTCATCACTCCCAGCGAGTATAACAGGCTCATGTTCATACAGCGTTTCGCCAAGACGGATATTAAAAAAGCGCGGATTCCCAATGTGGATGACATAATCAACGCCAAAAAGAAAAAGATACACGATGACCTGGCGCTCGTCTTAGGGGAAGAAATAGGCGCGTCCTATTATGACTGGGCGGCGAAACTTATAGGCGAGAACGAGCCGGTAAAAATATTGGCCGCTGTCCTCAGCTATTGTTTTGAGGAAGAGCTCAGTCCCGACAGCTATGGCAAAATCAAAGACTCGCCCTCAAAGGGAAAGCAGCTGGATCAGCACGGGAAGGTGCGGCTTTTCGTCGCGCTCGGCAAGAAAGACAATATAGATGCCCGGAAACTTGTTGAGCTCATCATGCGCAAAGTGTCCATCAAATCACAGCATATCAGGGATATTCAGATACTGGAAAAATTTTCTTTCATGTCCGTGCCCTTTGAAAACGCGGAAGAGATCATCGCCGGATTCAAGAAACAAGGGCAGAAACCGCTCATCGCCCACGTCAAAAACAAAAAATAAATTTATTGGGCGGGGTTTTTGCGGATGAATTCTATGTAGAAGAGGATTGCTCCGCCTGTTACAACCATAGCGTCGGCGATGTTGAAGATGGGCCAGGGATTGAAGGGCGGAAAACCGAGATTGAATTCCAGAAAATCACAGACGCTCCCGTAGAATATGCGGTCGTAGATGTTGCCCGCGGCTCCGGCGGCGATGAGCGCCAGCGGCAGCAGTTCACGGGCTGCCGCCTTTTTCACAAAAAAATATATCATTAGCGAGATTATCGCAAGACTCAGAATAAGGAAAAAAATATTGTTGCCCCGCGCCATGCCGAAAGCTATGCCGGTGTTTGTGATATGGGTCAGGCGGAAAAAGTTTCCTGTCACCGCGCGGGATTCGCCTATCCAGAAGTTTTCCCTTATCAGGAATTTTGACAGGCGGTCAAGAGCAAAGCCGGAGAGGGCTATAAGGATTAAAAGTTTTTTATTTTTCAATTTTTCCGCAGCGTCCGCATAAACCGTCAGAGTTGTCCCGTGTTATTCTCCAGCAGCGGCCGCATTTTACGCCGTCGGCGCGGTATATCTTCACCGTCACTCCGTTTTCCGAGCGCTCGGCTAGTATTTCTTTTCCGTCCTCATCGCCGATCTGCGATATCAGGAATATTTCTTTGAGCTCAGTCTCGCTGAAAGCGGCGATGGCGTTCCCGCCGTCGCCGCTTATAGAGACTCCGGCCTCGAGGGCATTCCCTATCCTGCCGTCACCGCGGGCCTTTTCTATGGCCTTTAAAACACTTTCTCTTATTTTGAAAAGCTGAGCCCATTCCTCTGCCTTTTTTGCAGTGATGACGAATTTTTCTTCCGGTATCTCCGTGAGGAAAACGCTGTCCGGCAAAGAGCCGTCGATCTCCTCTTTCGCCGTCTGAAGCACCTCTTCCGAGGTGTGGGCCAGGACGGGCGCGAAAAGGAGCGTCAGGTTTTTGAGCAGTTCCCAGAGAGCGCTCTGGGAACTGCGCCTTTCGGGCCAATCCTCGCCGAGCGTGTAGAGCCTGTCCTTGATTATGTCAAGATAGAAAGATGAGAGGTCAAGGTTTATAAAATCAAAGAGGCGGTGAAAGGCTCCCGCGATGTTATAGCTCTCGTAATCCCCCCTCACTTCTTTTTTAACCGTTTCCATTCTGCTGAGTATGTAGAGGTCAATCGATGTCATCCTGTCTTTCGGTGTCTGCATATCGCTTGTCCAGCCGTGCAGGTTTCCGAGCATGAATCTGAAAGTGTTGCGTATTTTCCTGTAATAATCCGTGCAGGATTTCAGTATCTCATCCGAAAGGCGCAGGTCGCCCGCGTAATTCTGGGAAGCTGTCCAGATCCTCAGTATGTCGGCGCCGCTCTTGTCTATTATCTCCTGAGGCGTTATGACATTTCCCTGCGATTTGGACATTTTGCGCCCTTCGCCGTCTGTCACAAAACCGTGCGTTACGACATTTTTATAAGGCGCGGCGCCTTTTGCGGCGCAGGAGAGTATGAGGGATGACTGGAACCAGCCCCTGTGCTGGTCGCTGCCCTCGAGATAAAGATCGGCGGGCCAGTGATGGCCGGCTCTTTCCTCAAGGATGTGATTGCTGGCTCCCGAATCAAACCACACATCCAGTATGTCGTTTTCCAGCGAGAATTTTTTACCGCCGCATTTTTCGCATATCATCTCAAGGGGCAGATTCTCCTTAAGGAGAATGTCGCTTCCTTCAGCACGGACAAGCGCCGCCAGTTTTTTTATGACCTTAGAGTCCAGCAGATGTTCGCCGCATTTTTCGCAGTAGAAGACGGGGATGGGAACGCCCCAGTATCGCTGGCGCGATATGCACCAGTCTGGACGGCCTTCCACCATGGCGGATATTCTCTTCTCTCCTTCGGGAGGCGTCCAGCCTACACCTTTGATTTCCTCAAGGAGTTTTCCCCGCAGATTATTTTTGTCGATTGAAATGAACCATTGCGGCGTGGCCCTGAAAATCACCGGCTTTTTGCATCTCCAGCAGTGCGGATAGGAGTGCGATATCTGCTCACTTTCCAGAAGAGAGCCTTTCGCGCGCATCACATCAAGTATTTTTTCGTTGGCGTCCAGCACAAATTGACCGCTGAATTCACCGGCTTCTTCCGTGAATCTCCCCCTCTCATCCACTGGCGAGATGACGGGCAGGTTGTATTTCAGTCCCGCCCTGTAATCGTCCTCGCCGTGTCCGGGGGCTATGTGCACTATTCCGGTGCCTTCTCCGCTTTCTACAAAATCGGCTACTATGCCCACGGATGACCTCTCAAGGAAGGGATGGCGGAATTTCATACCGGCGTATTTGATGCCTTTGGCCTGGGATATTATCCGCATGTCCTTTGAGTTAAATTTTGCGCGGATCTCTTCCTTTTTCTCATCCAGAGCCAGGACGCGGATTTTTTTTCCGTCTCTTTCCAGCTCTATCACGGAATAGAGAAAATCCTTGTTGAAGGCCAGCGCCACGTTAGCCGGGAGTGTCCAGGGCGTCGTTGTCCAGACCGCCGCGCAGGTGTTTTCAAGTTCCTCGCTCTTAAAAAGAACGGTTATAGAAGGGCTGGGGATGTCGTGGTATTCCACTTCCGCTTCGGCAAGCGCCGTCTCGCAATCGCAGCACCAATAGACCGGCTTGGCGCCGCGGTAAACATAGCCTTTTTCAACCAGTTCCGCGAAAGTCTCAAGGATGCCGGCCTCATAAGTTTTGTTTATCGTCAGATATGGTTTGCCCCAATCGGCGAAAATACCCAGCCTCATGAATTCTTTCATCTGGATTTTTACGAAATTTTTCGCGAAGTCCGCGGCTTTTTTTCTGAATTCTATCTGGGAAATATCGGATTTGCCTATATTGAGCTCCTTGAAAAGCTGGTATTCTATCGGGAGCCCGTGACAGTCCCATCCCGGCACAAAGGGCGCGGCGAAACCGCTGATGTTCTTGTATTTCACGATTATGTCCTTCAGTATCTTGTTGAGGGCGTGCCCTATGTGTATGCGGCCGTTGGCGTAGGGAGGCCCGTCGTGGAGCACAAAAACTTTTTTGCCGGCGTTGTTCAGCAGTATCTGTTCGTAGATATCGGCCTTCTTCCATTTTTGCTGGATGAGAGGCTCTTTTTCGCGCAGGTTGGCCTTCATCGAAAAAGCTGTTTTCGGGAGCAGCACTTTATATTTACTCATTCAGGAATAAAATCTCCTCATTGTTTTCCGGGAGGGTTTTTTTATCACGCCTCTTTCGGTGATGATGGCCGTTATCAGCGCCGCCGGCGTCACATCAAAAGAGGGGTTCAGTGCTTTTACGCCCGGTGCGCTTATGGCTTTACCGCCCACAAAAAGCATTTCCTTCTCATCGCGTTCTTCTATTTCTATATCTTTCTCGTTTCTGGCGCTGAAATCTATCGTGGAATAGGGCGCCGCGATGTAGAAAGGGATGTTGTGGTATTTTGCGGATATGGCCAGATCATAAGTGCCTATTTTGTTCGCGCTGTCACCGTTTGCAGCTATGCGGTCGGCGCCCACGATGACGGCGTCAACTTTGGAAGTCTTCATTATGTGTGCGGCCATGCTGTCGCTTATGAGGACGCACGGGATCTTCCATTGCTTCAGTTCCCATGCCGTCAGCCGCGCGCCCTGAAGCCGCGGCCGGGTTTCTTTGACATACACTCTGTCAATTCTTTTTCTCGCCGCGAATATCACGCCCAGCGCCGTGCCGATACCGTCGGTGGCAAGAGGTCCGGCGTTGCAGTGCGTCATCACACACGAAGATTGTTTGATGAGTTTCGCGCCGTGTTCGGCTATGAGTTCGCAAAGTTTTTTATTCTCTTTGTCTAACTCCAGAGCTTTTGCCAGCATGGACTTGAAACTTCTGTCTTTGACTTTCAGCATTTCATCCACGGCCCATTTGAGGTTCACGGCGGTGGGCCTGGCCTCTATCAGCATTTTCGCCGATTGTAGGGGCTTCTTTCTTCCCAGCACCATCCCATAGGCCGCGGCGATGCCTATGGCGGGAGCGCCGCGCACGACCATTTCTTTTATGGCTTTAGCTGCGGCCGCGGCGCTTTTGATTCGTATGTAAGTTTTTTTTTCCGGAATTTTTCTCTGATCCAGAAGGATCAGTTCTCCTTTCGCGAATCTGAGAGGATCCGGTGTGACGATTTTCGTCATTGAATCAGGAATATGCGTATCAGCAGAAAAATTGCCGCGCCTATACCGATGACAACTTTCTGAAGGAGCTCTTTGTCTTCAATATTTACGGCTGATTTGGCGGCGGCGACTATGGTCAGAGATGTGTCGCGCACAATATCACCGGCGGGTATCTCAGCTATGCTTTTGCCGGATTTTGAAAGATAATTTTTCAGCACCATATCGAGGATCAGGATAAGCACTATCAGGGCGATGACACTGTTGAGCAGATGGCCGATTACATTTAACAAAGACTGCATAATAAACCTCCAGGTTTTTTCATTTCTTTTTCCCGAGTTCCACGGCGCGCTCATAGGCCGCGCGGCAGGCGGCGGAAACCGTTTCTTTCAACTTGTTTTCTTCATAAATCCGTATCGCCGCTTCAGTGGTGCCGCCGGGGCTCGTCACCTTTTTACGCAGTGAGGCGGCGCTTTCCCCTGTTTCGTTGAGATAGGCGAGCGTTCCCTCAAAGGTTTTGAGGGATAAAAACCCAGCTTCATCCGGGCTGAAGCCCAGAGCAGCCGCGGCTTCTTCAAGGGCTTCTATAAAATATGCCGCATAAGCCGGACCGGAGCCGGATATTGCCGTCGCCCGGGCTATATCATCTTCGGTTTTTACACGAATTACAGCGCCGAGGGCTGAAAAGATTTTTTCCGCTTCTTCCATGAGTTCATTTTTGAAAGGGCTGGCCAAAAGATTCTCATTCGCGAAAAGAGCGCTGACCGATTTTGAGACCTTGACGCACATGTTGGGCATCACCCGGAGAACCGGGATCTCACCGACACTGTCGGTGAAATAAGAGCAGCTCACGCCGGCCATTATTGTTATGAGCATCTGAAACCGGGTATTTTTCAGTATTGGGATTATGGTTTCCGCCTGCTGCGGTTTGACCGCGGCGATAACGGCGCTGATATTGTTTTCTCGACGGCCGGCTTCTTCAGGGCTCATTGTCTGTACGCCGTAAGACAGCGAGATTTCACTTCTTTTTTTTGAGTCGCTCTCGGCGACAAAGACCTCTTCCGGAGAGTAAAGGCCGTTTTTAAGACATGAGGAGAGTATGGCTTCGCCCATGGCACCGCAGCCGATAAACAGGATTTTTTTCGCGTTGGTTTTCATCAAGGGAAAGGTTAGCAAAAAACAGAAATCTTGACAAGAAAACGGCGTTAAAATACAATATACGCAGATTCGATGGTTTATGAATAATTAGGAGGCTAAATGCTTAGTATTCTTGGGGGTTTGATTTCGGTTGCTATTTCGGTGTTGTGGATACTCCCCAACAATTTCGGTTATGCCGGCGACGATGTGCTGGTTGTTATCAAGGGCAGTGTCGCTCTCGGCCTTATTTTCGGAGGCCTTATTGCCGTCGCGGCAGGCATCAGCGCCATAAAAGAGAGTGCCGCGGAAAAGAAAGAGCAGGCCGAGGCAAAAAAAGACGAGCCCGCCGCTTAAATAATTTTCAGCTAAAAATTTAAATTTCCGGTTGTCCGGTTGTCAATCGTTTAACGGGGCTGTGTGCCCTTTTTTGATAATCGGGCCCGTATTCAGATAATTATAAAACAAAAAAATAAGACAGCTCGCGCGTTTAACAGGGAAGATCGCCTGCTCGGCGAGCTTTTCCTTTATTTGCGCCGCGCGGGCCTGGCCGGCGATATAGGTGATGATGCCGCTGTGATCGCGCCTAAGACGGCGGACTCAGAAGCCGCGGGAGGCGGCCGCATGGCGGTCTCGGTGGATTCGTACTCGGAAGGCGTGCATTTCAACAGTCTGGTTCCGGATGATTCTATAGGATACAGGGCGGTGACAGGCGCCGTTTCTGACATCGCCGCCATGGGAAGCGCGGCGGAAAGTGTGCTGATATCAATGGGCCTTCCCCGAAAAGTGAGCGACGAGAAATTTTTTGCTCTATACGGCGGTATCAAAAAGGCCTGTAAGAAATGGCGCCTCAAAGTGGAGGGGGGGGATATAGTCGCCAGCCGCGGCCTTTATATCTCTGTTTGCGCGATAGGCCCGGCCGGATATAATATCAGGCGCTCAGGCGCGAAAAAAGGCGATATCCTGTTCATAACTTCCTATCCCGGACTTTCCTCGGCGGGGCTGGAGCTGTTGAAAGCCGGAGAGAGCGGGAAAAATTTTCTCGTCAAAAATTTTTTATATCCTGATATTTTTTCAGGCGCCGGCGAAAAATTATTCCCTTTTGTCTCGGCCTTAATGGATTCCAGCGACGGGCTTATAGATTCCTGCCGGAGCATAGCGCGCCAGAGCGGTGTGGCGGTGAATATTGAGAGCGCCCTGGTGCCGCTCAAAAAAGAACTTGTCGATTTCTGTCTCGGGAGAAAAAAAGCGCTGAGGATGGCTCTTGTGGGCGGTGAGGATTATTATCTTGTGGGCGCGTCTGCGAGAGAAAAGTTTGCTAAAATAAAAGTCCCCGTTTTCAGAGTAGGAACTGTCAGCGAGGGGGAAGGGGTTTTTCTTGATGGGAACAGAACGGATTATAAAGGATTCAGGCATTTCTCTTAAAGAGAGCGCTGTGTTCGAGAGCGGCTCTCCCGAGGAAACCAGGGCGATAGCTTCGGGTTTTGCCGCTACGCTTAAAAGCGGCGATGTTGTTCTGCTGGCGGGAGATCTGGGGTCGGGCAAGACCGAGTTCGCCCGGGGCATTGTTTCCTGCTTCGGCTCTGAATCCGATGTCAGCAGTCCGAGTTACAAGCTCATCAACAGATACGACGGTACCCCCCCGGTGTATCACATGGATTTTTACAGGATCAAAGAGAGCGGAGAAATTTTTGACATAGGCATCGAGGAACTTTTCGCGGAACAAGCGGTTTTCATAGTGGAATGGCCGGAAACAGGCCTCGAATTTTTTAAGGATTTTTATCTCGTCAGAATAAATTCTTTATCCGGAGATAACAGAGAGATCCGGATATTTGAGAGCGCCGCAGCGGAAATATCGGAATGAGCGAATTATATGTCAGCACTTCCATGGGCGAGTATGCCATCGCCGCTGTGATGGGGAGCCGCCGAAGTTTTTATCACACGGATTTCGGCAAGCGAGATCTGGACGGATTCTTTGAATGTTTCGCGAAAGTGAAAGACGAGTTCCCCCTTTCAACGTTTAGAAAAATATTTGTTGAAATAGGCCCGGGTTCCTTTACCGGCGTCAGGGTCGGCGTCACTTTCGCTCGTGTGCTCGCACAGCAGCTCAGGATCCCGCTCATAGCCATGAGGTCGCTTGATGTGGCCGCCGCGGGTACGGCGGCCACGGGTGCAACGGCGGCCGCTATGCTGGATACGGGGAACGGCTTCGTCTACGGAGCTGTTTATCCCGGCGGCGTCATCGGCGCCACCGCCAATGCGGATATTTACGCCGTGGAAATAGACGAATGGCTTGATTATGCGCTGTCGCTCCCCGGAAAACTGTGTTTGTGCGGCAGAATATCGCAGCGTGATGAAGATATCCTGAAGAAGAAAAACCTGAAATTTTTAAAGCTCAAAGCTACGGATATACTGGAGAATATGATTCTGCTTTCCGCCGCTGTTGATAATCTTGTGTTGGCGGCAAATGGTGAGGCGGCATCGAGGGCTTCGGAAATAGTGCCGATATACATAAGCCGCAAACAGGCGGAAGCCAAATGGCAGGAAAAATTGGAGGATGAAATGGTCAAAATATCCCAGCTTGTGGCAAAAAAAGAAGGGGTCAGAGAAGATATCAAAAACCTTGAAAAGGTAAAAAGGGAGAAGGAGCAGGAGATAGAAGATATCGCTCAGCTCTCAGAGACGGCCGCCGCTATCCGCGGGGAATTGGCATCTTCCATGGATGAACTGTCAATACTCAACGCCAAAAGAACGGCATATACCGAATCAATTGCGGCGAAAGAGAAAAAAATAGAGGAATATGAAAAGAAACTTGAAGATTTAAAAAGCCGTTTGCGGGATTGCTCGCGGGAGCTGGCCTTGAGGGAGGCGAAATATGAGAAGATTAAAAAACTTCCGCCTGAGATACCGAGGGAGGTGGAGATCTATATCCAGCAGCGTGATGAGCTCAGGCAGGAAGTGGAGAATCTGAAAGAGGAAAAGGGCAATTACAGCCGCCAGATCGACGAGCTCGCCACTTCCCGTTTTGAAGAAGTGTTTGAGAGAATAAAGAAAGAAGAAGAGATGCTGGGCGCGCTTTCCGATAAACGCCGCCGGAAAGAGGAAGAAATAAAGACGTTGGAAGAAAGCATCAAAGAGATCAACCGTAAGCGGGCCTTGGCGGAAGAGGCCGCGCTTGAGACGGCGGACTTAGACGCCGCGCCTGAAGAGATTGAAGAGCCGCCTGTCGCCGTGGTGATCGCGCCTGAGCCTGAAGCCGCGGGCGTGCCGTCTTCCTCGTCGGAAGAAACCGCAGAGGAAGCGCCCCCCCGTGAACCAACTCCTGTAAAAGCAGACGAGGATATAACGGAAGAAATATCTGATCACACCGTGCAGGAAAGTTCTGAGGATAAAACGCCTGAAGCTGACGAATTTAAAAAGATGGACAAGAGACTTCCGGTAGATCCGCTGAAAAAAATGAGTGTTGAGAATCTGGAATATATGGTAAGGCCTTTCGGTATTAAAGATCTTCCTGAAGTCATGAATATAGAAGAGGCTTCTTCCGAAAGGCCCTGGCGGCGCCAGATGTTCAAGGAGGAACTGGCTATTCCCGTGTCAAAACTTTACACGCTTTCCGGACGCTGGCAGCGGCGTGACAAGATGTCTCTTATGGCATATGCGGTGTTCTGGGTCGTTTCGGAAAAAGCGCACATAATCAATTTTGCTGTGGCTCCGGCTGAGTGCAACAAGGGCGTCGGCAGCTGCCTTTTGTATGAGATTTTGAAAAAAGCATCAAGCCTGGGCTGCAAATCGGCCTATCTTGAAGTCCGCGTTTCCGGGCAAGCCGCGCATAAATTGCTTGAGAAAGCGGGTTTTACCAGAATAGCCGAGCGCAAGGATTATTTCGGCTATCCGAAAGAAGACGCTTTTATTTACGAGCGAAAACTGCAATAATGCACTTTATAAAACGGAGGTGAATATGAAAAAATTAAAACTTGGGATACCGAAAGGATCCCTGGAAAATTCAACGATAGCGCTCTTTGGCAAAGCCGGTTTCAATATTTCCGCCAAAACAAGGTCGTACAGCCCCGCCTGCGATGATGATGAGATAGAAGTGCTGCTGATACGCCCGCAGGAAATGGCGAAGTATATCACCGACGGCATAGTCGATTGCGGCCTGGCGGGCTTTGACTGGATACTGGAATCCGGCCTCAAGGTCAAAGAGATATGCGAACTCAATTATTCCAAAAGTTCGTTCGGCCCCGCCAAATGGGTGATAGCCGTCAGAAATGACTCTAAAATCAAGAAAGTGTCCCAGCTTTCGGGAAAACGGATTTCCACGGAGCTCATGAGTGTGCTCAAAAAATGGCTCGCGAAGAAAGGGGTGAGAGCGAAAATAGATTTTTCCTGGGGCGCTACCGAGACCAAGGCCGGCACGCTTGCCGACGCTATATGCGAGCTCACCGAAACGGGAGAATCCATCAGAAGAAACAACCTGAGGGTCATAGATGAGGTCATGGTTTCCACCACGCGATTTATATCATCCCCGTCCGCGTACAGCGACTCCTGGAAAAAATCCAAGATGGAAGACATAGCGCTGCTCCTCAAAGGCGCGCTCAAGGCGGAAGGCCTGGTGGGATTGAAGATGAACGTTTCCGCCGGATGCGTTAAGAAAGTTGAGCAGATCCTTAAGAAGTACAGCAACCCCACAATATCGTCACTGGCCTTCGGCGGCGGTATGGCCATGGAGGTTGTTCTGATGGAAGTGACGGCCAGAAACATAATTCCACTTCTGAAAAAATCCGGAGCCGCCGATATTATAGAGTACCCGCTGACGAAAGTTATACGATGAATGATATAAGAGTGCGTTTCGCGCCGTCGCCTACGGGGTATTTTCACATAGGCAGCGCGCGCACCGCGCTGTATAACTGGCTCTATGCCCGCGGCCGCGGCGGAAAATTCATCCTCAGGATCGAAGACACCGATGAGGCTCGCTCCACCGTGCCGTCTGTCAGGTCTATAATAAAGGGGCTGAAGTTCATGGGGATCAAATGGGATGAGGGCCCGCTCATTGTAAAAAATGAAAAAGGCGAAGACGAGATGACCTCGGTCGGCCCCTGCGGCCCGTATTTTCAGGCCCAGAGAAGGAATTTTTACACTCAGGCTGTTGATACTCTGTTGAGCGCGAAAAGAGCCTATCGCTGTTTTTGCTCTCAGGAGGAGCTCGCCGCTGAGAGAAAATCCCAGCTTGAATCGAAGGGCAGGGGTGGTTATTCGGGAAAATGCCGGGATCTCAGTCATGCTCAGATAAGTCAGCTTATGGCGGAAGGCAAAGAGCCGGTAATCAGGTTCAGGGTGGAAGAAGGCCGGACTGTGAGTTTTCACGACGGCATAAGAGGCGATATCAGCGTGCGGTCTGATGAGATCGGGGATTTCGTGATCATGCGTTCCGGCGGGTTACCGATATATAATTTTGCCTGTGTTGTTGACGATCATATGATGAAGATAAGCGATGTGATAAGAGGGGAAGATCATATTTCAAACACGCCCAAACAGATAATGCTTTATGAGGCTCTCGGCTGGGAAGTGCCGCGTTTCGCGCACCTTACAATGATTCTTGATATTGACGGCTCCAGATTATCTAAAAGGAGCGGGGCCCGTTCCCTGCTGGAATACGCCGATGAGGGTTTCATCAGGGAGGCGATCGTGAATTATCTCGCGCTTCTGGGATGGGCCACGAAAGACAGCCGGAATATTTTTTCTCCGGATGAGCTTGAAAGGGAATTCTCTCTCTCGAGATGCGGTCAGTCGGCCGCGATTTTCGATAATGATAAACTTCTGTGGCTCAACGCCCAGCACATAAAAAACCTTTCAGGCGCTGATATCAGGCGCCGCGCCGCGGCTGTTATTAAAGAAGCCGGTATGGATAAATATCCGGAAGAGAGGCTCACGGCCGCGATTGAGATGGAAAAAGAAAAGATAAAGAAACTCACGGAAATACCCGAAAAGATCGGGTTCCTGTTTGATAGTGATTTTGAAGACGACGCCGATGTTAAGAGCAGGGCCGCCGATACGGTGCATATCGTGGCAAAGCTGGCGAAAGCGCTTGAGAGCGCGGAACCTTTCAGCGGCGAGAAGATAGAGGAACAAGTCAGGGCCTTCGCCAAAGCGGAAGACATCAAGACAAAAGATATTTTCCATCCCCTGAGGTGGGCGCTTTCCGGCCGGTCAAAGGGGCCGTCTCTTTTTCATATGTGCGCTTTTCTCGGAAAAAACGAAGCGCTTAAAAGAATAGGCGGATATGTCGGCCGTTACGGCGGCTCTGGAGGTGAATAATGGATTCAGAATTTTTCGCGTTGGTGCTCATGTTCCAGCAGTCGGTAATGCTGCATCTGGGGAAAATGTCAAATCCCTCAACCGGTAAAGCGGAAAGGAACCTGGTACAGGCTAAAATGTCGGTGGATATCCTGGAAATGCTCAACAAGAAGACAAAAGGCAATCTGGACAAGGAAGAAGAGAAGTTTCTGGCCAATGTCCTTGCAGACACCCAGCTCAATTACGCGTCGGAAGCCTCAAAGCCTGTTGACGCGCCCAAAACAGATGGAACACCGGCGGGTAACGCGGAAGACGATATCAAGGGTACAGAGCCGCCAAAGTAAAAACGGATAATTGTTAAATTTTTTCTAAGGCAAACACCTGATTCATACCGAAGATAAAAGTGTTGAATCCGTATATGCGGAAAAGTCCCGCGGCCAGTTTTTCAACTTTTTCATAGTCGAAATATGATTCGTGTTCGCTGTCTATATCTTTCGCGTATAATCTGATTAGCTTTTCCGCTGATTTCCTGGGCGTTGTGAATATGAATTTTCCGCCGGGTTTTAGCGCTCTGTGGATCTCGCTTATTATCTCATCCGGTTTTTTCACATGTTCAATCACGGCCAGCATTGTAATATAATCAAAATAATTATCAGGAAAATCCAGTTTGTCCGTGATTTCCTCTCCCATAAGTTTATCTATGCCGTATTTTTCACGGCAGTTTATTTTTTGCAGAAAATACGCGTCGCCGCAGCCTATGTCAAGCAAACGTTCGGACGGAATGATGTATTTTTTTACATTAGAATATCTCATGAAACGGGTCATTGGCAGAATAAGCCTGCCCAGAATGCCGCGCCCCCCTATGTAACTCAGATCGTCGGGCGGGGAACCGTATATTTGACCGTTGATGATTTTAATCATTTTCGGCATCCATCAGCGGATTTTGCGGTGTGATATGTTTTTCTTCCGTGATTTTGTAAAGATATGAGTAATCCGACTGATACTCAAGCGTTATGTAGCGCTCCCAAAAATTTTTGAAAATTTGCTCGCCTTTTTTTGACCAGTAGAACATATTATATCCTTTCAGCCGGGACTCTTCGCTCCGGGAGAAAAAAATGTGAGAGACTTTTTTGTCCTTAAGTTTTGTGTAGAAATCCTCGGTATTTTCACTATCATTCGCCCATTCAACTATGGGATTCTTGCCCAGAACCGCGGTGCCCCATATATAGTTCCTTTCCGCATAGAAGGGCCTTGTCTCGGACACAAAAAGTATCACAGCATCTTCCGGAAGCGCTGTGTTGATATAGCGGAAAATTTCACCCGCGTATTTAGGATGAGCCATGCGTGGCCGCCGGATATAAGTGTATTTATCTTCCTGCCCCATCACGAAATTCAAGGCCCCGTGCCCCTTGACCACCATCGCCAATGCAAGATAAACATTGAATGCCATGAGTAAGAGCAGGAAAGTTTTCGCGAAATTTTTAAGGCCGCCTCTGCTGTCGTCAACAATGGCGAGGTATGTTCCCAGAAGGACAGAAACAGAAGTCAGGCCGGGAAGGAATCTCCTCAAATAAGTTCCCCCCACGGTTACCCATAGAAAAGTGTAGGGGATGAGATAAAGGAGAAGGAATTGCGAGCGCTTGCTCAAGGGCGCTTTCAAAAAAATAAGTATGGCCAGGATAAGATAAACGGCTCCGGGGAAAGAACCCTGATATTTTCCCATAGTGACATCCCATAAGGCCGTTACAATCTTCCCGGGCTGTGTTATGGGCGGCTGATCCGTTGTGAAGGTTTCGAAATTTTCGCGCAGGTCGCCCCGGAAATCGGAAATTTTTCCCGCGAATTGAGGGAAAAGGGGATTGCCGGTAGCGATAAAGGTTCTTATGTACCACGGTCCCGATGTTAATATTGCAAAAGCCAGGAATATAGCGTGGTTTTTTAAGGTTGATTTTAACGGCATTTTGATTTTCAGGATATGCCATAACCAGAAAGCCGCCGAAACAGAAAGGAGAGATATTGCCGCGGGATGTTTGGCGCCGAGGGAAAGTCCCATGGCCGCGCCCGAAAGAGCCAGAAGAAGGCGGTTTTGGTTTTTTAGATATTTGATCAGCGTGAATATCATCAGGATTTCCCAGAAGCCCTGGCCTATTTCGTTTCCGGTTCTCCATGTCTGCATCATCAGGAGGGGTGTCGTATAATAGATCATGGCCGAAAAAAGGGAGATGCCCCGTTTTTTTGTCAGTAAAAAAGCTGTTTCATAAATCATACCGCCGGTGGCGATGGCGAAAAACCAGTTTATCATCTTCGCGCCGGAAGAATTTGAGAAAGACATCACCGCCGCGAAAAGCGTTTCCATATTCAGGGGATAATAGGATTGATTGATAAAGGGGATAACGGAGATCTTATGATTTTGCAGCCACCATTTCGGTATGGCTAGATGGTAAACAAGGGAATCGTAATAAGTTTCGGGGGTCAACGCTCCTATCAGATTCACGACTGCGGTGGATACAAAGACCAGAAAAAGCATTTTTTCAAAAAGAGAAAATTTCCCATTGGTTGCGCCGCTGAAATGTATTTCATTTTTTGATCGAAAACACAGGAACAGCCCGGTCAGAAGGATGCTGTAAATCACGCCCGGATAAAATAGACCCGTATAACCGGCGGAAAGCAGTGCGAGAATGAGAGCTCCCTGGCCGAATCCGAAGTGATATAAGAACATATTCGGCTCCTTAAAATTTTTGAGGAATTTTTGAAATAAAAACTTCCCGAAACCATATCCGGCTGTTATTACACCGAGTGCTGCGGCGATGGTTAGAAAATGGCGGAAAAAAGCGGAAAAAATTCCCGGCACGGGGGCTCCGGAAATTTTATCGCTGAAGGTCAGCAGCCGTGAAAGATTTGAGATTATGCCGATATGCCACGGAAAAAACTTCACAGTAACTATAATCCCCCATAAGGTGAATACCGCTGCCTGCCACCAACCGAAATCTTTCTTTTCCCGACGTTTTACCATAGGGTAATTTACTTTTTCAGCTTAAAGAGGTTCGACAGTGATGTCTCATTGTGTATGCAGTTGATCGCCTGCGCGAAAAGTTTTCCCACCGAAAGGAGCTCTATTTTTTTTGACGATTTTTTAAGGGGAATGGAATTGGTGACAATGACTTTTTCCAGGGGCGCTTTTTCCAGTTTGGCCACGGCATTGCCCGAAAGGACGGCGTGGCATCCGAGAAGATATATTTTTTCCGCGCCATTTTTTTTGAGCGCCTCCGCCACGCCCGCGGCGGTACCGGCGGTGTCTATGATATCGTCGTAGATCAAACAGTTTTTCCCCCTGACATCGCCTATGATATTGAGGATCTTGGCCTTATTCGGCCCCGGCCGCCGCTTGTCAACGATGGCCAGGTCGGCTTTTATGTGCTTTGCCAGCGCCCGCGCTCTGTCTACGCCGCCGGCGTCGGGCGAGACGACAATGCTGTTTTTTAATCCCATTTTTTTTATCTGTTCGACGAAGACAACTGACGGGTACAGGTTGTCGACGGGAATGTCAAAGAATCCCTGTATCTGTCCCGCATGCAGTTCAAGGCTCAGTATTCTGTCCGCGCCGGATGCCGTAAGAAGATTGGCCACGAGCTTAGCCGTTATCGGCACCCTCGGCTCGACCTTTCTGTCCTGCCGCGCGTAACCGTAATAAGGCATCACGGCGGTTATTCTTTTGGCGGAAGCCCTTCTCAACGCGTCTATGATCGTCAGAAGTATCATCAGGTTATCGTTGACCGGCGGGCAGGTGCCCTGAATAATGAAAACATCTTTCCCGCGGACGTTATCTCCTATTTTTACAGAGCATTCCCCGTCCTGGAAAGAGCTGATGTCGATTTTGCCGGCGGCGATATTCAGGTATTCGCAGATATGGGCCGCAAGAACGGGATTTGAACCGCCTGAAAAAACAGCGAGATTCTGATTCTTTTTCATTTTTATTTCTCCTTAACGGGCGCCTTTCCGAGCGCCCTTTTTGTTCACACTTCTTTGGATTTTCTCCGCCATCGCAAGATCCGTCTTTGAGTTTATCCCCATAAGGAAAGAATCATTAACGGAATTCAGATTTTTTATTTTCATACCGGCCCCCGCTGCTATTTTTATAACATCGGTGAGATAGTATTCTTTTTTCAAAGGGTTGGGCCTTATTTTTTCCAGTAAGGCGAATATCTCAGGGGCGCGAAAGATATAAATGCCGCTGTTTACGGTCTTTATGCGTTTTTCCGAGGCCGTCGCGTCAAGTTCCTCTCTTATATCTGTCACCTTGCCGTTTTTTTTGATGAGCCGGCCGTAGCCCGAGGGATCATCTCTCGTGGCGGTCAGAACGCTGATATCGTTATCGTTTAAAATATGAAAATCTATCAGCCGGCGGAGCTGGGATGATTTCAAAAGTGGCACATCGCCGGGCATTACAAGCAGCCGCCGGCCGACTTTTAATTTTTTGACTTTCGCGAGGGCATCGGCGGTGCCGAGTTTTTTTCTCTGGCAGGCATAGCGGCAGTTTTTATATTCAGCGATGTGATTTTTGACCTTTTCGCATCCTATAACGAGTATTATATCATCCGTAAGTTTTTTTGTTTCAGCGTAAATATGGTCTATCATGGCTTTTCCGTCGACCTTGTGCAGCACTTTCGGCAGAGATGATTTCATTCTGGTGCCTTTGCCGGCCGCGAGTATCACCGCGGTTAAATCAGAGTTTTTCATATTTTGAGATCCGGCGCCGGTGTCAGAGGCAGTGATTTATTCTGCCAGAAACCTCTGCAGGCTATCATGACCGCGTTGTCGGTGCAGAACCTGGCTTCAGGATAAAAGAGCTGTATGGAATTTTTCGCGCATTCTTCCTCGAGCCGCGAGATTATGTAGCTATTGGCCATAACGCCGCCTGCCACAAGCACGCGCTGGCAGAGTTTTCTTTTGGCGGCGGCAATGATCTTACCGGAGAAGACAGAGGCCACGCTGTTCTGGAAAGATGCCGCCAGATCCGGAAGTTTTTCTTTAGCGGTTTCCTGGATCAGGTTTTTAACAAAAGTTTTTATGCCGGAAAAAGAAAAATCTTCAGAACCGTCTTTAAAACGCGGTACGGGGAATTTCACGGCCCGCTCATTTCCCCCTTTTGCGAGTTTTTCTATCTCCGCGCCGCCGGGATAGGGGAACCCGAGCATTTTAGCCGTTTTGTCAAAAGCCTCGCCCGGCGCGTCGTCTCTTGTGCGGGCGAGCATTTCGAATTCATCATGGGTTTTGGCAAAGACGAGATCGCAGTGCCCGCCGGAAGCGGTCAGCCCTATATAGGGCAGGCTTATGTTGGCTGTGAGAAAATTAACCGACAGATGAGCGAGTATGTGATTGACCCCGAAAACGGGCTTGTCGTATAACGCCGCCAGCGTACGGGCCGCTGTGATTCCCACCAGCAGGCTTCCCGCCAGGCCCGGCCCTACGGTGACGGCCAATCTGTCTATATGCTCCATATCGAAGCCGCTCTTAAACAGGGTTTCCTCAACAACAGCGTTTATCGCTTCAAGATGTTTTCTTGAAGCCAGTTCCGGCACGACACCCCCGAACCTGCGGTGATAAGGTATCTGAGAGGCGACCACTTCGGAGCATATCTTCTTACCGTCTTTTACGATCGCGCAGGCCGTTTCATCGCAGGAAGTTTCAATTCCGAGCACAAGCATTTCAGATATTATCCATGAGTCTGGAAAGCGGCACTATTTCCACGTCTTTGAGTTCCCTGGATATTTCTTTTATCGCGTCCGCGGTGTGCCTGCGGGTGGCGTGGCCGATCGCAATGGCGCTGCCGTTTTTACGGGCGATCGAGGCCGCTTCCAGCAGCCGTTTCTTCACTTCCCCGGCGGAATCTATGTTGTCAAGGAAAATATTGTTCCGCAGGCATTTAACCCCGGACAGAGATGCCGTTTCCCGGCAGACACTCTTCGGCGAGGTGGCCGAATCCAGAAAAAACAGACCCTCTTTTTTTAAAAGAGTCATAACGATTTTCATTTTTTCCCTGTTTTCCGTAAACAGTGAGCCCATATGATTGTTCATGCCCTTTACGCCGGGCACGCAGCCCAGCGCCGCTGTGATTTTTTTTATGATTTCATCCCCTGTCATTTCCGCGCTTAAAGCGCCTTTGCCGAGAGCTTTCATATCAGCTTTATGCGGTTCCATCGGCATATGAAGCAGGGTGTCAGACCCGCTCCTTGCCAGTGACTGGGCTATCACGCGGCTGTATCTCTGATAAGGCAGGATGGCGTATGTTAAAGGAAGGTTGAGTTGCGTGAAAGAGGTGAGCTGTTTTTTGCTGCCGCCGCAGTCGTCTATTATTATGCATAGTGACGGCCCGGCTTTTTCGCCGCGCAGAGTTATAAGGCAATAAATATTTCCGTCCCGGAGGATTTTGATCTCCCGCGACAGGTGGTCATCCTCGTCTTTGACGGAGAGGGCGTATTTGCGGCGGTTCTCCACATTTTGTAAAAGATTGTCGGCGCTGAAAAGCCCCCACAGGGGTTTTCTGATGAGTATTTTTTTGTTTATTTTAAGCCACTCCACCCGGTTTTTTTTCTTTTCCTCCCACCAGGAAGTGACGTTTTTCTCCGGTACGCCGGCTGTTAAAAGGACGCTGTTGATGTTTTGTTCTATTTTAAGGCAGTCATCAACACGGTTTTCTGTTTGCAGGAGCAGTAACCATGCCGCCGCCGCGGCGGCGGATAAAAAAAGCACAGGCAGCAGCCGGGTTCTCTTTTTGCGTTTTGCCATTAATTTTTAGAAACTTCCGGAGGCGTTAAATTCCCCGAGAATTTCATTTCCGCGAAAAGTATTTCTTTGGCGCGCTCAAGCTGCCGGTCGGATATGTGTTCTTTTTCTTTTTTTGCTTTATCTTCTTCGGATAAGCCGTAGATTTTTTCCGACTGCTGCATCAGTTTTATACTCTCTTCTCTTGAAAGTGTCACGCTTATGTCGGGCTCAATGCCCGTTTCATGTATACAGATGCCTTTAGGGGTGTAATACTTAGCCGTCGTCAGGCGAAGCTCGGAACCGTCCGAGAGGTTTATCAGACTCTGTACCGAGCCTTTTCCGAAAGTTTTCTCTCCCAGCAGGACGCCTCTGCCCCAGTCTTTCACTGCGCCTGCCACAATTTCTGATCCTGAGGCTGAACCGTGATTTATCAGCACCACCAGGGGTATTTTTTTGTGGAGGGTTTTTTCCGCATAAAATTTCAGGTCCGAATTTTTTTTGCGGCCTTTTGTGTAAACAACCATCTGGTCTTTTTCCAGGAAATGTTTTGACACTTCCACCGCTGATGTGAGTAGCCCCCCCGGGTTGTTCCTGAGGTCCAGTATGAGCGAGCGCATGCCGGATTTTTCAAAGCCGTTATAAAACGCGGCGAAGTCGTCAGGAGTTTTTTCATTGAATTCCGTCACCTGGATATAAGCTATTCCGTCGTTCAGCATTTGGGATTTGGCTTTAGGAACGCTCTCTATTTTTATCTCTTCGCGTGTGATCGTCACATCCTGCGTCTCTTTGTCCCGCGCTATGGTGATCGTCACTTTTGTGCCGGGTTTGCCGCGCAGTTTTGTCACGGCCCCCATCACATCTATGTCTTCCGTGCTCTCCCCGTCTATCTGTATTATTTTATCGCCGGGGAGTATCCCCTGCCGGAAGGCGGGAGTGCCGGGCATGGGGGTGATGACCGTGAGCCATTTGTCGCGTATGGTGATCTTTATGCCGAGTCCCCCGAAAAAACCCTGGGTTTCGCTTTTCATAAGCTTCGCGGCTTCGGGTTTCATGAACTGCGAAAACGGGTCGAGTTTTTTTATCATGCCGTTTATGGCTCCCTCGAGCAGTTCGGAAGTCCCTTTTTCCTCCACATAATTATTTTCTATGAGAGACAGCACATCGTTAAACAGCCGCATATCCTCGTAATCTGTTTTGGACGCACCCCATGCCACCGCACCGATAAAAAACGCGAGCATCAAAGCTGGAATTTTTCTCATAAACTCACTCCTTAATAATTTTTGAGCAGCCAAAGGCCCGGATCATCCGGTGTGCCGCCCCGCCGTATTTCAAAATACATTGTTTCTCCGCGTAAAACGCTTCCTATAATAGAGGATGTTTTTACGCTGTCGCCTTTTTTCACATCTATCTCGCTAAATCCGGACGTTACGGTATAAAATCCGCCGCCGTGTTCTATAATAACAGTTTTTCCGTAACCCTTGAAGTATCCGGCGAAAGAAACCTCGCCGTCCCTGACGCTCCGCACGCATTCGGTGGACGCTTCTATTTTGATACCCCTGTTCACTATATAGGTATCAAGAATGGGATGCTTCTGTTTTCCGAAGGGGCTGATTATGGCGCCCTCAACCGGCCAGGGCATTGTTCCCCGCAGCGCTTCCAGCTCCCGCTCTCTTTCTTTTTCAATCAGAAGATCTTTTTTCTTCCTCATAAAAGTTTCAAGAAGGCGGTCTATTTCTTTTTTGCTCTTTTCTTTTTCTTCAAGCTCTTTGCCGAGTTCCGTTTGCTCTTGGCGGATCTTGTCCAGAGACTGTTTATAGCTGGATTGTATTTTTTTACTGGACGCCACTTTCGCCGTGAATTCGCCGAGAGCCACTTCAAGCTCCTCTATTTTTTTTTCCACAGTCTGTTTCTCCGAGGCGAGTTTTCGCTGTTTTACGGAGCAGCTCCGTGCGAAAGCGGTTACTTTTTCTACCAGATCACCCAGCAGGAACGACTTTATCCTTGACTTGCTGCCTTCCTCAAAATCATGCATGAGAAGGATTTCCCCCCCGTTGTCCGAAACGCATAGTTTTTTTATGACCGCGGCGTTTTCATCGGCAAAAATCCTGCTTTTTCTGCCCAGCGCCCCTGTCTGTTCGAGTTCGGCAATCAGGGAATTAAGATCGTCCCTGCGGGCCTGATAGTCGGCGTTCAGTTTATTTATCTTTGAAGTGAGTTGCTGAATATTCGCTGTCAGCATGTCTATTTTGATCGCCGTGGTCTGTTTTTTTTCGGTAAGTTCGTCGATTTGACCGGACAGTTTGTCTATTTCATCCGTTATGCTTAAGAATTCACTGTTGCTGCGGAGGATGTCCTGTTCGATTTTATTTATTTTTGAGTCCAGTTCCGCCGCAGTCGCAGCGACGGACAGAATAATTATCACGGCCAAAGAAGGGGACAGTCTCCATCTACGAACCGCCTTGGCGGACTTACAGCTTCGTCCGTAATGGGGACAGTCCCCGTTCAAATTCAAATCAAACACTTTTTATAAGCCTGGCCGCTGACGGAAGGAATGAGAGAAGCAGCAAAAGGACTGTCTGCGGGTAGGTGGGAAAAACCATGGTGTTCCCGCCGGTTGTCTGATATAAGGCCAGCAGAATCAGTATAGATATGATCAGGGAAGACAGCGGAATCAGGGTGATTTCAGTGGCATATTTGAGAACGATATCCCGCCGGGGCACATTTCTCTCGGAAAGGAATCGAAATTTTTCTGAGAGATATTCCATTGACACGAATGCGGCGGCCGCGGAGGCCAGGGCGCTTAATATGAGCATGGCCGCTATAAAGCGGACAGCTTTTTTGAAATCTGACGCGAAGACAAAAAGTTTTTTTACGGCGTTGCCCCCGGTGTCGGAATATTTGATTTCGGCAAGGGCGTTAATCTGCTCCGCGATCCTTCCGAAGCGTTCATAATTGAGTGTGCCCGGGTAAATTTTCAGAATGGACGGGATTTCTACATCCTTGATCGAAATCAGTATATCCTTTTTTGCCAGCGCGCCCTCGAGCGCCGCGAACACCTCGTTTTCCGTGAGTATGACGATGTATTTGACTCCGGAGATCGCCGCTATCCTGTTTTTGACCGCGGACAGATCCGCCTCTGAGCGGCATTCCGTGTAAGCGGTTATGAAGACGCTGTTTTTTAGTTTCTCAAAATATCGTTCCGAAGATCCGCGGAACATAAAAAGCGCGCCTGCGCATGTCAGGAAAAGCGCGTGCGCCATCAGCGCAATCAGTTTATTCCTCGCTGAGTTTTCCATCTTTAAGGAGCAGATGCCTTGTGCCGGCCGGGCAGGCGGCAGGGCACGGGAGAGTGCTTGAAATCAGCATTGCCGTGCCCAGGGCGTGTTTTTTTTCGGCGGCCTGGATGAAACGTATGCGGTTTTCATTGTCAAGCGCGGCGAGAGGATCATCAAATAAGAGTATTGCATCTTCAAGCGCGAGAAAAGTCGCCAGCCTCAGCATCTGCCGCTGGTTTCCTGAGAGACTTTTCGCGGGTATATTTCTCAAATCGAAAAGGCGCATGTTTTTCATAAGTTCCGCCAGGGTAAAGGCCGCGTCCTCTTTTTCCCGCGAGAGGGCTTTAATGTTGTTTTTTACGCTTTCGTTCTCAAGGAGAGCGGCCTGAGGTGTGCACAGGGGGACTGCGGTGTAGGAAAGCAGCCGCCCTTTGGACGGTTTCAGTCTCCCGGCGAGTGTGCGCATAAGCAGGCTTTTTCCGGACCCGCCCGCGCCTTCCAGCCAGACAAAATCCTTCTGCTTTATTTCCGCATGCACATTTTTGAAAACAACCGAGCGGCTGTTTTCAAGCCATAGATTTTCAGCTTTAATGAGTAGTTTCATAATTTCAGCTTATCTTTTAATAAATTCAGAAAGATTTGAAAAGCGCATTCTTCAGCGATACGCGGCAGCTCCGCGCGGTTTCTCTTGTTTGGAGAGGAGAGTTTATCCATATCCTTCATGAAATTTGCCGTCTTGTCGGAATACGTCACGGCGGTGAAATCCGCGCCGGAGACCGTCGCCAGTACCAGAGAGTGGAAAGGGGTGAGTATGAAAAAATCACAGCCGGCGAAAAATTTCTCCGCCCCTGCCATATCTTTTATGAGAACGCCCCCCCCCCTCCGGCCAGATACCGTGCCGAAGGCATATCCCCGGGGCTCAAAACGGCGAATTTAAATTTCGCGCCCGGCCATTTTTTTTGACACAGTGATATCGCTTCCTTCACCTCGCCGGTTTTTCGACGGGGAATAACGCCTATTGTTTTCGGAGGAACGAGATGGCGGCACGGGAAGTTTTTAAGCGAACAAGCGCAATCGGCGCTC
>VMTH01000168.1 GCA_013791745.1 Candidatus Omnitrophota bacterium | reverse complement strand
GTTTTGACTCGGTGGCGCCTTTGTGTATGTGTTCATCCAGAGACGCCTGCAGTTTTTTCGTATTCTTCAGATACTCTTCGCGGGACTTTTCAAAAAGTTCTTTTTCCGTCCGGAGCTGTTTTTCAAATTCCGCCTGTTTGGCCGTCACGAGACTCTCTATCATGTTTCTCCGCGCGTCCAGTTCTTTTGTCACTTCGGCGATGCGTGCTTTTTCCATTTCCAGTGACTGGAATTCGTCTTTCAGCTGGTTTTTGATCTCGCCCGAGCGCTTCTCCATGTAATTGCGCACGGCCCTGATCTCAATGTCTTTTAAGCGGATATCGTCCTGCAGTTTCGTCTGTGTTTTCTGGAATTCTGTTTTTTCCGCGGCGATATCGTCCCGGAGTTTTGATATCTGGCGGGAGAGCACATCTTTTTGCAGATTTAAGATCTCTGCCTGTTTTCGCAGCGATAATTTTTCCTGATCTTCCATATAATAATCCCTGAGCCCCGGCTCATGAGGCCGCGGCTACATTTTTTAATGATAACAAATTTGGCCGTAAAACAATACAGCCAGCGTAAAATATCGCTGAAATTCAGTTAACGAGGAAAACTTTAATTTTGCTTAGCTCTGCCGTGTGCATTGTTGGGATTACGCGAGGGAATGGGGTCAGCCGATTATAAGGTCGTCTTTGCCGGATATTCCTGTCAGGGCATTGAGTTTGTCGCGGAGTTTCGCGTCAAGCGCGGGGCTGTTGAGTTTGATAAGGGCGTTGTTGAGGAGGTCCGCTCCCTCGGGGTCCGCTTTCTTCATGACTTCGGCGGCAATAGCCAGGCTCTTTTCCGCGCTCATCAATTGTATGAGACGGCAGAATATCTTTATGCCGTCAAGGCCTTTGGGCGCTTCCTGCTCCAGCAGCCCGACGGCTTCATCGGCGCTGTATTTGTGCAGGGCTTTTATCGCCCGTATTTTCAGCTCTATATCACTATCGTTCAGAAAAGGCTCAAGAAGTGTCCGCGCCACGCTGCTCTCGGTGCTGTCCTCGCTGGACAGCTCCGCCTCTATTATGCCTATGCCTTCGTATTTTGTGTCGTTGTCGGGATATATAAGGGGAATTCTTCTGGCTTTTTGCTTCAGGCCCATGGGCTTTTGGGCGGCCATGACCAGCGAGTGGTGTTTGTTGACGGCATAGCGCGCGATCAGAAAAGCCGCGAACACAAGCAGAGCCGCCGCGGCTGTGACGGCGAGGGCAGTAAGGACAAAGGCCAGTTTTATGCTTGACATACTTTCGGATATCGTCCTGTTTATGGAAAGAGCGGTTTTCTGCACCGTCTCTTCTGATATTCCTGAGTCCGAGGATGATTTTTTTTCTATGGCAGAGGCGAGTTTTTCCAGTTTCCGTATCAGTTCCAGCTGTTGTTTTATATAGACGCCATTGAGCGGAAACGGCGCCGGAGCAGGGGCAGGCCTCGTCGCAGGAGGCGGCTCTGCGGCTTTGACTTCTTTTTCCGGCACAGTCTCGCGCGCCGGATAAGATCCGAGATCTTTCACCGTGTCTTTAAGTTCTTTAAGAGTGAGGTCGTCGGGAGAGAGACTCAGCGCCCGGCTGAAAGCGTATTCCGCGGCGTTGTAGTTTTCCTTAAAGCTCATATCCAGGCCGAGTTCGGTCAGATATCTGATGAGTTCAGCTTTTTCGCCGTCGTCGCCGGTCCTGGCGTATTCTTCTTCCGATGCCGCCACCGCCTCGGCGAACTTTCCCTGTTTATACAGTCTTTCCGATTTCTCAGAGGCGGAGGCCGGGGGAATGAGCGGCGCGATAAAAAAGGCGACTGCGGCCGCCGCCACGGCCTTGCGGCGAAAAAAATCAGTCACTGAATATTTCGGCTATTTTCGCGCGCAGGTCTTTCATGAAAAAGGGTTTTTCAAAAATAGCCTTCACCTGCGATGAGCCCTCGCCCATGAGTTTCGTTATGGCGGTTTTGCCTGTCATTATTATGATGGGGATTCCGGCTGTTTCCTTAATTCCGGCGAGTTTGCCGATGGTTGTTATGCCGTCCTGTCCGGGCATGACCACATCCATTATTATCAGGTCGGGGATATGGGCTTCGGCGAGTGCCTGGCCCACAAGGCCGTTTTCGGCCTCGAGCACCGCGAAACCGTCATTTGTGAGCACACTCTTGAGCACCATGCGGGTTTCGGGAGAATCATCACAGATGAGAACGGTTTTTACCGATATTTTTCTTGCCATTCTATGGTTTTTCTCCTAAATCAAACTGCGGTGACGGCAACGCTCTGCCGGGTACCGACGGTTTTCTCTTTACTGAATTACACTGGTGATTTTACATAAACTCATTTTACAAGTCAAATGGATTTGATATAATCAGCGGGAATACGGAACATGCGTTTTTTCTGTTTTGACAGAAGGTTTGGGGAAGTTTTATGAAACAAATAAAAATAAAAATCGAAGAAGGCGAAAAGCTTGTCGCTTCCCTTGAGAGGCGGCTCGCTGAAAAGGGCGTAAAGGAAGCCGTTATCGTTTCCTGTGTGGGAGCTCTTATGGATTTTGAGCTCGTCACCATTCATCAGGATTCGGATAAGATCCCGCCGGATCATTATCAAAAACACTTTGATCTGAAAGCCGAGCTCCTGGGTAACGGGAGCGTCAGCGGCGGAGTCGTCCATCTGCATGTGGTTTGCGGCCTTGACGGCGGCAAGGCCCTCGCGGGGCATCTGGTTGAAGCAACGGTGACTTATTTCGCCCAGATAACATTATTAACGGAGGTGTGAGCTTATGAAAGCGTCAAAAAAGTCTTTTTCAAAAAGAATAAGCGTTGATTACGCTCCCGCGATGAGGGATTCCATAGGCGCGCAGGGCCTCGGCGGGGCCGAATTGAGAAAAATAGCCCCGTCTGTGCGGGCCGCCGTGAAAAAACTGAACGCCCGGCGGAAATCCGGCGAGGTCGGTTTTGCCGAATTGCCGCGGGATTCCAAAAACGCCTCGGCTATAATCAAATACGCCGATAAGCTCAAAGGTAAATGCGGCTGTTTCGTTGTTCTGGGCATAGGCGGAAGCGCCCTCGGACCCCGCGCCCTGATAGACGCTCTCGCCCCGTCTTTTTACAATCTGAGAGACGCCGCCGGACGCGGCGGCAGGCCCCGGATAGTCATAGCCGACAACATATCACCTGAATTTGTGAGATCAGTTTTTGAGATCGCTCCTCTTTCAAACACGGTTTTCAATGTTATAACGAAATCAGGCACCACGAGCGAGACCCTTTCGGTTTTCGCCGCGGCGCTCGAAGGCCTTAAAAAGAAAACCGGCAGATCATGGAAAAAGCATGTGGTGATAACGACGGATCCCGAGAAGGGTTTCCTGCGCGAATTCGCGCGGGAACACGGCATTGAATCTTTTTCCATCCCCTCCAATGTGGGCGGGCGTTTCAGCGGCCTGTCTTCGGTGGGCCTGCTTCCGGCCGCTGTGGCCGGGATAGATATCAAAAAACTTTTGAAAGGCGCTTCCGACGCTGAAAAAATATGTTTTCAGGAAGACCTCCTGTCAAATCCCGCCGCTCTTTACGCGGCCGTGCATTATCTTTTCTATAAAAAGGGCCGGCGCATAAATGTTTTTATGCCTTACGAGGAAAAGCTCGCCACGGTGAGCGACTGGTTCGCACAGCTGTGGGCGGAATCCCTGGGAAAGAAAAAAGACCTGAAGGGCAAAGATGTTTTCGTGGGGCCCACGCCGGTGAAAGCCAAAGGCGTCACCGATCAGCATTCCCAGCTGCAGCTCTACACCGAAGGCCCGCAGGACAAAGTCGTCACGCTCCTGTCGGTGGAAGATATAGATTCCTTTAAAGTCCCGAAGATGGGAGATTTCATCTTCGGCGGGCGGGACATCGCGGAACTCTTCAAGGCCGAGGAAGCGGGCACGGCTCTTTCTCTCACCGAGGCGAGACGGCCGGTCGTGGTAATAAAAATGCCGAAGGTGTCAGCCGAATATGTGGGACAGCTCATAATGATGCTTGAGGCGGCCACCGCGATATACGGCGAGATGCTGGGGATCAACACTTTTGACCAGCCGGGCGTGGAATACGGGAAGGTCATCGCCAAAAAAATACTTGCCGGCGCCGGAAAAGTGCCGGGCAATAGGGGAAATAAATATCGTGTCTGAGATAAAACGCTACAGCAAAGGCGCTCACAGTTTTGTGAAATGGGACAAGCACACCAAGGAGGTGAAGAAGATGAATCGCGAAGAAAGGAAGATACAGATAGAGATAGACAAGGATATACAGAAAGGCGTTTACGCGAACATGGCGCTCATAAGCCACACGAAAGAGGAAATTATTTTTGATTTCGCCTTTCTTCAGCCCCAGCAGCCCAAGGCCAGCGTTGTCAGCAGGGTGATAATGAGCCCGGCGCACGCCAAGAGATTCATGCAGGCGGCCGCGGAGAACCTGAAAAGATACGAGAGCTCCTTCGGAGAGGTTTCTCCTTCCAGAGAGAACAAAATAGGCTTTTGATGGTTTTTTTCCAGTGGCTGGCTGTTGTTATGTGGGCAAAACTTATATATTATCTGTCGGATATGCCGGGGATGGACATGGGCCTGGGCATCTGGGATTTTTTTGTCAGGAAGTCGGCTCATGTGTTTGAGTTCGCTTATCTGACGGCGCTGATATATCTGGCGGCGGAAAATTCCGCCAGGGGGCG
>VMTH01000167.1 GCA_013791745.1 Candidatus Omnitrophota bacterium | reverse complement strand
TGAGGGCTTCCGGAAGGGAGAACTACAACGGATACTCCCGTCTGCGTATCATAAACAATCCTCTTTACAATCGGCGGGGCTTCCATATTCCCCGCTCCATCATAAGACCTTGAATACACGAAATGCTCCTTCTGGTCTTTCCAATCAACCTCCGCCGAATCCCACGACCACGGCTCTTCCTGTGTCTGGTCGAAAACGCCGTCCTGCGCGTCGGCGTTAAACCACAGCGGCGTAACACCCGCTTTCCATGCGCCGGATGAGACATAATGCTGCCAGTAGTAAGTCGTGCCTGTTACCGTGCCCGTTATAATTTTAATCGCAATTTCAACATTTGTAATGTTGTCATTAGTTGTTCCCGTATTGCCCGGCGGGTCAACCGCCGTGCCCTTTATAAGCGGCTTGCTGTTTACATATTCGCCGGACGGGTCGTAAACAGCGCTTGCGGGAGCGCCGTCGTCGTAATAGAACACTATTGAACCCGTCACAGTCTCAGTAGAACCTAAGTTATCGTGAGATTTAGTCCACAGCTGAAATTTCGCCGCCGAAGAAGCCGCTTTTTTCGGCCAAACGGTTGGCTTTCCGATTGTCCAGTCGGTTGTTCCTGTTGTAAGCATCCATTTTTCACCCGCAAGCCATGAAATTCCGCCCTGCCAGTATTTGTTATTTTCAGCTGCCGGCCCGTCGATGCACTTTAATTCTATCTCAACAGAACTCACTTCAGCGGGATTATAAGCAAAAGCCGTACCTATAAGATTCGCGAGAGAATTTGTGTGCAAATTATTGAAAGGCATTGACGCGGCGGAAACAGGCTCCGTCGTCACCGTCACACCGTTCTGCCAGCCTTTTTTAGCGGTGTCGTTTATGTCATAAACCTGAACATTATGCGATGAGCCGGATGTCCTCATTTTAACGGTAAATGTCGCCACGCCGTTATTATAGGGCTGATAATGATATTGCGACGGCGTCACAATCATAAGAGGGTCGGTGGCGCAGTTGAACGCCACCGTCGAGCCGTAATTCGTCACAGTGTTTCCGAAAGTATCAATAGCCTTCACCTGAACATTGTAAGTTATATAATCCACTCTCTGGGGATTGACGATGCCGGACAAAGTGAAGCCGCTGAAAGAGGCCGGCACCACTTCTATGGGCGACTGTTTTCCCTCTAATGTCGGCGAAGACGGCACGCTCTGCCAGGCGCGGACCTCGAAACTGGGTCCTGTCTGCTGCAGGATGACATTAAACAGCTTTCTGCCGCGGTCAGTGGCGGAAATATAAACATAAGTTGAGGGAGTGACCGACCATCCGGCGTTGTCTGACGTAAAGGTTATCGTAGATGAATAATTCGCGTCACGGTTGTCATATTTATCCAGCGCCGTCACGTAGAACGGGTCTTCGCCGCCGGCCGTAAAGGGGCTCGCTATTCCGCTCACGCTGAATTTTGAAGCTGAAAGCGGGTTGACTTTTATATTTTGCTTACTGCCGTATATCAAAGAGGGATTATCCACCCACTGGGCTTTAACATACCAGGGGCTGGTAATAACGCCACCTGAGGTCCACGAGGATTTCATTAAAGAGACGCCGTCGGTACCTGACCATGTCTTCACTCCGTTAACAAGCTGAACTCCTGCGGTGGGCAGGTCATAATATGTGACAGGCCCGTTCGTCACAAACTCAACAGCATCGTCATTTGTTGTGTCAATGTTCCCGTACTGGTCTTTTGCCGTAACGGTAATGTCGTAATAAACGCCGGCCGTCAGGTTTGTCGCGAATGCCACCTCATAGCTATCTCTTGTCGCGGGATTAACCGTAACGGTCTGAGTGCCCTGCCAGACGCCGTAAGCCGTGTCTTTTACCCGCACATAGATATTACCCGTTGTGCAGAGTTTCACGGTTGTCGTCGGAAAATCCGCCTCAAAAGTGTGTATCCCGTCATCGTCCGGCGAGCCGAACGTAGTGAATTTGTAATTCCCCGGCACCTGCTTGGAAGTGTGCAGGTCGTTGGTATTAAATTGAATTGTGCCGGTGTAATCCGTCTTCCTATTCTCAAATATGTCTCTGGCCTCAACCGTTATGTGCGTACTCAAAGGCAGCGCATACGGGTCAGGCAGCCCGCTGACATTGAAATGATGAAGACCGGCGGGTTTTACCTTAACCGTTATTCCATAATAATATAGCGCGGGAAAATCCTGATCTTTGACTTTAACTGTCCAGCCGGAGGAGGCGGCGGTTTTCATAACGAGCTCACCGCCGCCGGAATTAAATGTGTGATCACCGCCATCTGCGCCGCCGCCGGATGTGACAAATTGATAGGTCACCGGCAGTTGTGCCTGCGTGTCCGTGCTTTCAAACTCTGCTTTCATGGCGTAATCGTTCACTTTATTTCCATAAGTTCCATACTGCCCGTCGTAAAGAGTGACAACCGGACTGAGCTTCACTCCGGCCGTGACTTCCCCTGCGACACCTGTAATAGTCATCGTCGAAATGGAACCGCATTTAACATAAACGGCATCGGTATCGAGCGAGGGAGGTGTCACGCCTCCCGACCTTTCGACTTTAACGCTCCAGTAGCCAGATGCCTTTACTTTTTTAAGACAGATTCCGGTTGAAGTCGCAAAATCAAAATTATGAACGCCGCCGTCGCTGATCTTAAATGTGTAATCATCCGGCAGAATGGCTTCTCCCGAATCCTCATCCGTCCAGAAGGTCACGGTTTTATTAAACGCCAGAGCAGGCGTGCTGTCTTCGTTGAGCGCCCGCACCCTGATATCGTATTCAACTCCCGCCGTAAGGGTTGAACCCGCGATGTCGCTTCCGCCTATAAATTCAAGGGAGAGGCTCACCGCCGGTTTTACAAATTTGAAGGAATTTATATCCGGAGACGTTTCCGCTATACTCACATTGTCATAGGCTTTGGAATAAATTTTATACCAGCTGTCATTAACCCACTGGATCTGGGAAGTATCAAGTTCGTAAAAACCCGCGCTGAATGTCGTCGTGTTGTAAACAACCCCGCTCGTCCAGACAGAGGCCGTGGACGACCAGTAGAGATAAGAACCGAAATCCTGCTGTGCGGCCATTCTTACCTCGGAAACCCCGGAAAGCGCGTCGGAGGCGGTGCTCTTGACAACAAGCAGATCCTCGCGCATCTGGCCGTCAACCGGCGCGCTGATAAAAGAATCCGGTTCGCTTGAATCATAAGTAAAAGAAACCGTCGGCGTTGAGGTCTGTATCATGCCCGCATTATCGGAAACATAAGTTGTTACACTATAAACGCCGGCGTTCTTCCACGCGCCGGTCAGTGAAGTGTATGTCCAGGACGATGTGAAAACATTCGCGGTCAGCCAGTGGGCGGTTGTCGTCCACGAGCTTCCTGTCCAGTTATACGATGAGGACGATATCTTAACTTTCACAAAATCAATCCCGCTGTATTTGTCGAACATACCGCCCCTGATCACCGTCGGGTTATTTGATGTGTAATACTGCCCGTTCACCGGATATGTTATCGCCGATGTGGGCTTGACAATATCATAGTAGAATGTTGACTTCAGCTCGTAAGGCTCAATATTCACAGCGTTGTCTCTGGCGCGGGCGTAGATATAATATGTTTCCTCGCTGTTGATATAGAAAGCGCCAAGATTGCCGGAGCCGATTCCATATTCCCAGCTGACCGTGCCGTCGGCAAAATGGTCTATTTCGCCGCTCCACGTTTCGCCGTCCCACCACTGGTTGTTTGAGCGTTTTATTTTCACCTTGACATTATTGACGCCGCTGTTGGGCGTGGGGAGATCCTCCGCCCAACCCGTAAAGGTCCCTATCTTTATGTTATAGGCGCCCAGATCCGCGGGATAATCCACATGTGCCTCGGGAGTGGATTTGTCATACCTGAATTCCAGGATGTATTTCAATTTCGTTTCTATATCCGAGGGCGTGTCCGAGGCGTAAACGGTTTTGTTGAGCGCCCCGTCATAAACTCTTGCCCAGAGCTGATGCAGGCGCCCGTCCTGCCAGCTGATTCCCGGAACGCTCCAGTTCTGATAATTATCCGAAGTTGAGGCATCAACCCAGATCATACTGGCGAATTCACCCCAGCCGGCGGCGGTCCACCACACACCGGGATCGCGGCGGAGAGCGACCTGAACGCCCGTGACGCCGTTGAGGTCATACGCTGTCCCCGTGATATCGCTGAAACTCCAGTTCTGCGGCGCGGAAGTAGGCGCGACAACTGTGGCTGTCGGTTTTACGGTGTCATAGATGAATTTTCTCTCAACCAGAGCCGTTTCGGTGTTGCCGGCTGTGTCCGTTGACTTTGAAGTGAAATAATAAGTCGT
The DNA here is from genome assembly GCA_013791745.1 of Candidatus Omnitrophota bacterium. Taxonomy (NCBI): domain Bacteria; kingdom Pseudomonadati; phylum Candidatus Omnitrophota; species Candidatus Omnitrophota bacterium. The sequence continues at coordinate 6,190 of VMTH01000167.1, read as the reverse complement.
GTTCTCCGCGAAAGGAGCGCCCGGCACGGAGAAAGACCATGCGACAGAAGGATTCCCCCATGAGCCCGTCGCACCGCCAAGCCAGGACTGCGAAGTCTGCCACGCGTCGCCGTCCCACCATTTATCCGTTATGCCGGATTCTTTCTTGCGTATCCGCATCCTCACATAGCCCACGCCCTGCGTATCGGAGGAGGTCCCCGAAATCGCCGGAGCGGAATTGCCGACGGCCCCGTCGGCGGGAGAGCTTACATCCGAATCAGGCACATCCGTATCATAGGCGATCTCAATTTCGGAGGAAGCGCCGGTGTTGCCCGCGGCATCGTAAGAGCGCGCCTTGATCGTGTGATCCAGCTGATCCTGCCACAGGACATTTGAGGCGTTAAAGTACCAGTCCTCGGAAGCGCTGTTAAAGCCGGTGCCGTCAGACGCCGTGCAGGCGTTCCATGTCGGGGCCGTTGTCGTATCAAGAGCCACTTCGCTCCAGTAATATGTCGTCGGCGGAACAACATAACTAATCATAATCTGCACATTTGTTATATTTGAAAATGCCCCCGGATCGGACGAGGTCCCCTCTATCTGCGTTATCGACGAGTAATTTCCTCCGTCGGAGTGAGATGTGAACCCCGCTCCCGGAAGGCCCCTGTCATTATGGAACTCATATGGCCCTTTGGCGGATTCGGTGCCGAAAAGTGTGTCGTAGGACTTGAAGTAAAACTCATAGCGGGCGTTTCCATCAGCGTCCAGAACATTGAACGCCGGCAGGCCGGTTTTTGAAAAAGTTTCCGCAATAACCGAATAATCAACAGGCAGCCATGCGGGAGACGCGCCCCACGATATACCTCCCTGCCAGTAATTATTAAGGCGCGGAGCGAGGCCCTGCACGCATTTCAGCTGAATTTTAACGGCGGACACCGTCGCGTAAGCGGCGCTGTGCGGAATGGATGTGCCCGTGGCCTCCGTTAAATCATATGCCCTGTAACCGTTCCAGGGCTTTGCGCAGACAGTTTCCGGCGGGAGCAGAACCTTGGCGTACTGGCTGTAACCCTCTTCCGCCGTATTAGCATCAACAACGCGGACTCTCCAGCCGCTCGCCGTATTGGATGAATGGAATGTCGCCCCGTTCGTCCATGTTTTAATCCCGGCATCGGAAGTTGACGAGAATTTATATGTCGCCGGCAGATCCGCGGGCGCAGGGTCATCGGATGAAAATGTCACGGTTGAAATATAATTCGCCACCCTGTTGTTGTAGACATCCTGCGCCTCAACGGTAATATTCATCGCCCTGTCTTTTGTCACGGCGTTCCCGGCGCTGAGCCCTCCCAGAGTAACGCCGAAATGATGCAGCCCCGAAGGAATAACTGTAATGCCCGTTTTTGAAGCGGAACTGAGAGCGCCGGAATAAATCCACAGCTGCCTGTTGGCGCCGGAACTGAAAAATTTAACGGCATAATTGGCCATGCCGCCCGACAGAGATTGGGTGGAAGGCACGACTTTCGCTTCTACCGTGGCGCTGTTGTCCGTGCCGTTTGTGTGGAATGTGATAATACCGCCCCATGAGTAAACCATATTGTTGAATTCGTCCCTTATTCTCACATTCGCCGTTTCGGCCTCCCCCGCCGTCGCCGAAGCGCCCGCGGGAACTCCCGTAAGAACTATTTTATTCGCGGGCGCGGGATCCACTTTTATTCCGGTCTGCGTTCCCTGGATAAGAACACCGCCGTTGGCGGGATAGCCGTTAGCGTCAGCGGCGGTTACCGAAAATCTCTCGGAATCCGGATCACTTGATTCTTTCAGCCGTATCCACGAAGTAAACACCCTCTCTCCGTCAGTCACCTCACCCGTACCGCCGGTTTCATAACTTCCGTTATTTGATGTAAAAGTGACATAAGCGTCAGCGCCGGTATAAGCGCTCTGCTTGTTACCGTAGGCGTCAACCGCCTTCACTTTAATATTATTCCCCGCGCCCGCAGTCACATTATAAGTGTCCATCGTCACGACAAAAGCCGACGCGAAAGTCGGATTAACGGTGACCGTTTGCGTGCCCCTCCTCAGTGTATAGCCGGAATCCTTCACCCAGACAGATTTGTTTCCTGCCGTACACAGCGTTATACTGCTGCCCTCATAGCTGTAAAAACTGTGCAGGCCGTTATCCGCTCCCGAGCCCGATGTAAACTGATAATTTGAAGGAAGCTTTACCGAGCCGTGAGTATCGTCACTGCCAAAAATCACAGTTCCCGCGTAATTCGTTTTTCGGTTGGCGTAGGCGTCGAAAACCTCAACGACGGCGCCCGTGGAATCTCCCGCCGTAAATGGATCCTCTATCTGCGACACCGTGAAATGATCCAGCGCTCCGGGTTTCACAAGAATCCCTGACTGAGAACCGGTTATGGTCTGTGTTGACACATCCTTCACAGTTAAATACCAGCCGCCCGTCGCCTTCGCCGTTTTAAAGATCAGCTCTCCCGTAAACGCGCGCGTGGCGCCTGTAAACTGGTAATTTGTAGGAACTATCGCCGCGGTGTCGTCGCTTATAAAAGTGACGGTGCCCGCATAATCCTCAACCTTATTTCCATTATTTCCGTTAGCTCCGCATTTGCCGTCATACGCCGTAACAAAGGGCGATTCAGCCACTCCCGCCGTGGCGGGATTATTAATGCCGACAACTGTGAATTTTCCGTCGGGATACAGCCCCGCCCACTTTACATTGAGCACTTTCTGGTTGGGCATGGCACCGAGGAGTTGCCGGACGGTCACATTGCTTGAGGCGTCCCTGTAAACAAACTTCAGCGTCGTGGTAGAAAAACTCCCGTCAAAAAATTTTATTCCCGCGTCGGCGGTCGTGAATGTGTAACTGGACGGCACCGTATCATAAGCGGAATTTTTGCACAAAAATTCCACCGTTCCCTGATACCATTTAGCCGTGTTGCCGTCGACATTCTTCGCGACCACTCTTATCGGGATGATTGCTCCCGCTATTGTTTCCGCAGGGAAGAAATCTCCGTTTGACTTCTGCAGAGCCAAAGAAGTCGCTGGCTTGTAATACTGGAAAACAGACTGTGAGCCATCCGTCAGGTTTGTCTCGGCTATACCGACATTATCAACCGCCCTTGACTGTATTTTATATTCCTTATCGTCTTCCCAGGGAATATTTGACGAATTACAGTTCCAGTTGCCCGCGTTGAGAGTTGTCGTGTTGTAGATGACCGACACCTTCCATGACGAATTGGCTACATCATAATACCTGAAATCGCCGAAATTCTGCTGTACTGACACTCCCGCGGAAAAGGCGCCGCTCAAATCATCGCCGGCCGTTCCGGAAATTGTGTTCATACCCTCATATCCCATTCCGTTTTGCGGCGTTGTCACGGCCGAATACGGCTTCGTCGTGTCATAAGTAAATGATTTGGAAACAGGCGCGGCCTCCGTATTCCCGGCCGCGTCGGCGCCGCGGCTTATAACCGTGTAAACGGCGGCATTCTGCCACGCGGGAAGCGAAATATATGTCCACGACGAAGCCCATATATTCGCTCCGGTATTTGTCCACTGGTTTACTGCCGTCCATGAACTGCCTGTCCAGAAATAAGAGCCCGATGAAATTTTTATCTGAATATAATCTATCCCTGAATAAGCGTCATAGAATTCACCCCGGATCCTCGTGTTTATCAAGTGTCCCGCCGTGTAATACTCACTCGCGGCGGCGGTCGCAGGAAGTTTCACCGATGTAGTCGGAGCGACAACATCATAATAGAAAGTGCATTTGCCCGTCAGTACTTCTATATTTCCGGAAAAGTCGTAAGCGACGGAGAAAAGAATATATTTTTCCTGGGAAACTTCGTAGAAAGTGTTGACATTAGCGGGATTCACATAATATTCCCAGGCGGAAGGCGGCGTAAAGTCGGCTGTAAGTTCCCGCGTGTCACCCCAAAAGGTGCCCCTCCACCACTTGCCGTCCGAAGCCCTCTGGATCCTTGTCTTCACATATGAGACGCCCGATCCGGGGGAATAATCCGACGCCGTCCCGGAAAAAGTTGAGTTTTTGACATTATAATATACCTGATTCCCCGGGAAAGACACCACGGAAGACGGGTTGGTTGCATCATAGGTAAAAGCCGCGTAATAATTTATATCGTCCGTTATGTCCGTTTGCGTGGCGTGATTGTATTTTACGAGGTTCCCCGCCTCATCCGCAACCCTCATCCATATATGATGCTCTATGCCGTCTATCCAGTTGATTCCCGTCACATGCCACACCTCATAGGGAGTGGTCGTCGTCGAATACGCGGTGATCCATTTCGCCGAGGCCTGCCATAATTCTGTCACATCGTTCCAGAAATCATCTTCCTGCCTGATGACGATCTCCACTTTTGACACTTCCGCGGGAGTCCCGGAAGCTGTCCCGTCAATGTCTGAAAGCGTTGATGAATTATAATAACCGCCATCAGCGACGCTCGTTATCGCCGCGGCAGGCCCCACGACATCGTTATAAAAAGTTTTTTCGGCCGCGTTATAGGAATTCCCCGCCTTGTCCGTGATACGGGCGTTCACTTTATATTCGGTACCGTCATCGTGCTCGCCGAGCTTCGCGGTGTTCGGGCCCGAAGCGTAACTCCATGAACCGGCGGCCCAGGATGCCGTCACCCATTGCGGATCGTTGTTCCACGCGGCGCCGCCCCAGTACTGGATAGGCGCGTCATTTTTCTTTATCTGGATTTTGACGGAACCGGCGACAAGGCCGGAAAGAGCGTCCGACGCCGAACCCGAAAGACTGGTCATCGTGTTGTAAAAATTGCCGTTTACGGGGTAATTTATAGTTCCCGCAGGCGGCGCGGTGTCAATTCTGAAAACATAATTTGAAGGCGTTGGCTGGGTGTTGCCGGCATCATCATTCGCCCGGACATCAAGCCTGTACTCAATCCCGTGCTGGAAAGCGGTGGCGATACCCACATTATAAGTCCAGGCCGTTTCCCCGGATGCGGCGAGCCACAAGGCGCCGCCCTGCCATTTAACGCCGTCCCACCAGGAAGCCGTTCCGTTGGGATCGCGCGTTATTTTTATTTCGCCCAAATCAACCCCGCTGGCGAAAGCCCCGGCTACGACGGGATCATCCTTCGCCGTTCCGGAAACGACGGTCATTGAGGAATGGTCGTATTTATAGGGGTAACTGAAATAAGCAGCAGGCGTCGTCAGATCAAAAATGATTCCGGAATGATACCATGAGCCGTCGTCTTCATTGCCGGCAAGGTCAGACCCGGTTATTTTTACTTTATACTTATTTCCGTTAATGAGCGTGCCGTCAAACTGCGCCTGCGGTATTGTCTGCTGGCCCAGTTCCAGGACCTGCGCGGCGTTCAGTATTGCCGTGTATGAAGAATTTACCGTCTCCCCGTTCCATCCGCTTTCAGCGTAAAAAATGACTTTTGTTTCGCCGACCGCCATCTTCTCGCCGAGCAAAAGCGCGGTGTCCATTATTTTTACAGCCGCCGCAGTCGAGGGTGAGACAATCGTGAATGTCGGCTTTGATAAATCCCAGCTGAATGTGACGGTCGTGTAACTCGTCTGGAAATTGCCTGCCTCATCATAAGAGCGGATAACCGCCTGATAAGTCCCGTCGGGAGGAGCCGTAACATTGTCAAAGGGGTTTTCGCCGTCTTCAACCCAGACATCCGTCGCCTTCGCGTAACCTGCGTCAAACCACATGGGGGCCGTGCCCGTCCAGCCGCTCTGATTCCAGTAACCGGTGGTTGGTTCGCTTATCCTTCTGTAAGCGGCTTTAACGCCCTTAACATCAGAGACCCGCAGCTGGCCTACGGTATAATCTGCGGCTGTGCCTCTTATTTCATCAAGAACGTTATAACTGGCCGCGGGAGACGGCTGAGTGCCGCCCGAAAGGGGCTTCTTATCATCGTAAAGAATATATGCCGTATGAGAGGATGTTTCAACATTTCCCGCCCGGTCAATGCCGGATTCGGTCAGACGGTATTCATAACCCGACTGCCAGCTGACACCGGCGTATGTCCATGAGGAAGACCAGATGCTCATATCGGGATCACTTTTATAAAGCCACTGAGGGATGACATTCCAGGTTCCGCCGTCCCAGTATCTGGTTGTGTCGGCATTCAGTATCCGGAATTTTATATCATCCCATACTCCGGGAGCGTCGTCGGCGCCTGTTCCTTTGATCAACGCGAGG
>VMTH01000166.1 GCA_013791745.1 Candidatus Omnitrophota bacterium | reverse complement strand
GTCTGGAAGGGAGCCATAAAAGAAGAATGAATAAGATTCCTCCCCTTCGACTACGCTCAGGGTTCGGAATGACAAATTAATGAATGTTTTATGCAATAAGTTCGAACATAGTTTGAAACGCTCCGCCATTACTTGACATTTATGAGAGGCGCAAGCCAACTGCTTGGCTTGCGTGAAGATTTGTAAGGATCGAAAATCAACCCCTGGCACCATTCAAATTCGGGGTCAAATAGAATCTCATCACGATACAACTTTATTTCTTCCAACCTTTTCTGCCAGCTTGATTTTTAACGGTTTTGTTGTTAAAATACCTCTACATTATGAATTTTATCAACAAATACGAACTCGTGAAAGCGGCAAGGGGCAAAATCCCCGTGGATGTTTTTTTCAAGAACGCGCGGCTCGTTAATGTGTTTTCCGGCAAGGTAGAGAAAACAGGGGTCGCTGTGCACAAAGGCGTTGTTGTGGGATTCGGAAATTATAAAGCAAAAAAAACTGTTGACATAAAAAACCACTATATCGTGCCCGGCCTTGTGGAGGGGCACATACACACGGAAAGCTCAATGCTGGAAATGGGCGAATTCGTAAAAGCGGTGCTGCCTTACGGCACGACAACCGTTATATGCGATCCTCATGAAATAGCGAATGTTCTGGGGCTGGAAGGTATTACCTATATGCTGCAATCGGCAAAATACCAGCCTGTGGACATATATTTTACCCTGCCCTCGACAGTGCCGGCCACCGATATGGAAACTTCCGGGGCGAGGCTTTCGGCGGTCGATCTCATGCCTTATTTCTCACAAAAATGGGTCGTCGGCCTCGGGGAAGTGATGAATGTGCCCGGCGTCCTTGAGAATGACAGGGAGATTTTTGACAAACTGAAAATAGCTTTCGGCAAAGCCATAGAAGGGCACGCGCCCGGTCTCATGGGTAAAGATCTTTACGCATACATAACAAGCGGCGTACACAGCGATCATGAATCCTTCGGGAAAGAAGAGGCCCTTGAAAAACTTTCGGCGGGGATGACCGTGATGATACGGGAAGGTTCCGTGGCCAAAAACCTCAAAACACTCGCGGGCATTGTCAGCGAAACAAACCAGAGCCGCTTCTGCCTTGTCAGCGATGACCGCAATCCCATAGATCTTGTGGAAAAAGGCCACCTGGACTACACGATAAGGAAAGCCATATCTTTAGGGGTTGATCCCGTCTCCGCCATAAGAATGGCCACAATAAACCCCGCCAGACATTTCAGCCTGCGCAACGCGGGGGCTGTCGCGCCCGGCTATTTCGCCGATTTTATTATTGTGGACAATCTGTCCAAATTCAGGGTTCTGAATGTTTACAAGCGCGGGGAAGAAGTCGCCCGTAACGGAAAAGCCCTCAAAAGCAGAAAACCAAAGCCCGTGCCTCTTCGCAGCAGCATAAACGTAAAATGGATAATGCCCGCGCATTTCAAACTCCCGGCGGCATCCAAAAAAGTCAATGTGATTGAGCTCTTCCCCGATGAACTTATAACAAAAAAACGGGTGATGCCCGTAAAGACGGAAAATGGCTTTGCCGTGTCTGACACAAAAAATGACATCCTTAAAATTGTCGTTGTTGAACGCCACAAGAGAACAGGTAATATCTCTCAGGGCTTTGTAAAAGGCTTCGGCCTTAAAAAAGGGGCGCTGGCATCCTCGGTGGGGCATGATTCCCACAATATAATCTGCGTCGGCTGCGACGACGAGAGCATTTATCAGGCGGTGCTGGCCATTATAAAATCCGGTGGGGGACTCTGCTGCTTCCAATCCGACAGGCAGGAAATTCTTCCCCTGCCGATAGCCGGCCTTATGAGCGACAGGGATCTTTCCTTTGTTTACAAACAATTGAAACATCTGCATAAGGCATCTGCCGCCATGGGCTGTAAACTTGATGACCCTTTTATGGTGCTTTCTTTTCTGGCTCTGCCGGTCATACCGGATCTGAAGATAACCGATAAAGGGCTGGTGGATGTGACGCAGAATAAATTTGTGAAACTTTTTGTCTGAACTTCGCGTAAAAGCGAACATTAATGGTTTCAAAAAGTTTTCTAAATACGCCCGATCGCGCGGCTGTCAAGTCCGCCGCTGTAAGTCCGCCGTCTTAGGCGGATCTTCGGCGCGGCTTATTTGTGGAATAAAAAATATTTGATTGACTGATTAGGAGGAAAAATGACTGAAGGCGCAAAGAGAGTTATCGTTATCGTTCTTGACAGCGTGGGCGTGGGCGAGATGCCGGACGCCGCTGAATACGGCGATAAAGGGTCCGACACACTGGGGCATATTGTTGAGAAATTCAAAGGCCTGGATCTGCCCAATCTGGAAAAACTGGGGCTGGGTAAAATAAAAAATCTTCACCCCGGCAAAGAAGCGCCTGAGGCTCAGGGGGCCTACGGAAGAATGGCGGAAGTATCCGCCAGCAAGGACACGACTGCGGGGCACTGGGAAATAATGGGAAGTCCCGCCAGACGCCCCTTCCCAACTTACCCTGACGGTTTTCCCGAAGACCTGCTGAACACCTTCAAAAAAGCCGCGGGGGTTGACGGCATCCTCGGCAACAAAGCCTCCTCCGGCACGGTTATACTGGAAGAACTAGGAGAAGAGCACGTAAAGACGGGATTCCCAATTGTTTACACTTCCGCCGACAGCGTTTTTCAGATAGCGGCCCACGAAAAATATTTCGGCCTGGACAGACTTTACAGTGTCTGTGAAAAAGCCAGAGAAATACTGACGGGGCCTCACGCCATAGCGCGCGTCATAGCCAGGCCCTTCAACGGCGAAGCCGGCAGTTTCGCGCGAACAACGAACCGCAAGGATTACGCCATAGAACCGGTGTCAATCACGCTTATGGATCTCGCTAAAGCGTCCGGAGTAAATGTCGTGGGGGTCGGAAAAATAGGAGATATTTTCGCCCACAGAGGTCTGACCGAAGAACAGCACACCGGCCTTAACGGCGCGGGAATAAAACAGACGATCGAAGATATAAAGCGGGTTCCTGAAAAAAAAGAGCTTTTGTTTGTGAATCTGGTGGATTTTGATTCACTGTTCGGTCACAGAAGAAATACTCAGGGTTATTACGACGCCTTAAAGGAATTTGACGCGGCTCTGCCGGAGATAAGAAAATCCATGCTGAAAAACGACATACTCATCCTCACCGCGGACCACGGATGCGATCCGACATACATCGCGCACACAGATCACACGAGAGAATTTGTGCCGCTGATAGTGTCAGGGAGCATGGTAAAAGCCGGTGTGGATCTGGGAACGCGGGAGACTTTCGCCGATATAGGGGCCACGGCGGCGGAATATCTCGGCGTGGAAGGCCTCAAAAAGGGAACATCATTTTTAAAGGAGATATTATGAACGCGACAGACAAAGCTTACAACGTTATAAAGAAGAAGATCGACGGCGCTGAAACAGCCCTGATACTGGGCAGCGGACTGGGGGCTCTTGCGGACGAAGCAAAAAACAGAAAAGAAATTTCCTACGAGAAAATCCCGGGTTTCGCCAAAAGCAAAGTGCCGGGCCATTCCGGAAAGCTCATCTCCGGTACAATAGCTTCGCGGAAAGTCATCATCATGGCCGGAAGGATTCACTATTACGAAGGGCACCCGATGGCGAAGCTTGTGCTGATGATAGAAGTGCTGGCCAAAATGGGCGTGAAAAAACTCATTGTGACGAACGCGGGCGGGGCGGTCAATAGAAGTTTCAAGGTGCCGTCTCTTATGCTGATAAGCGACCACATAAACATGCTCGGGGATAATCCCCTTATCGGCGGCGCGCATTTCATAGATCTGAGCGACGCTTATGACGCGGAGTACAGAAAAATAGTGAAAGCCGAAGCGAAAAAACTGAAAATCCAAATCAATGAAGGCGTTTATCTGGCTTTTTCCGGGCCCTCTTATGAGACAAAGGCCGAGATAAGAATGGTGCGGACGCTCGGCGGCGATGCGGTCGGAATGTCCACAGTGCCGGAGGTGATCACGGCCAAAAAGCTCGGCATGACGGTGATAGGCATCTCCTGCATGACCAACTACGCCTGCGGTGTGACGGGACAGCCCCTTTCCCACAAGGAAGTCGTTGAATCGGGAAAAATGATTTCATGCGATTTCATACGGCTTATAAAGAGTATTCTTTCCTCAAAAAAATTCTGAATAAAAAAATTCGTGGATTTTAACGAGAAACGGCCGGATGATGAAAAATTGCTGAATTATCTTTCGTCAAAGGTTAAAGCTGACAGGCATATCCTTGAGTTTCTTCTAGCGCGGGGACTGAAAACCGAAAGCGCAATCAGAGATTGGATTAACCCTGAAGTGAATATCCCTGAACTCATGGGAATTTTCCCCGACATGAGCAAAGCCGTCGGGATACTGAAAGAGGCCGTCAAGGCGGGCGGACGGATAGCCCTGATAGGGGATTCGGACGCGGACGGGCTCTGCTCACTTCTGATCCTTGACGACGCTTTAAGCGGGACGGAGAAATCTCTTTTTGTCTGCGGCGGTCCGGCGCACGGTATCGGTGAGGCGGATATTGAAAACGTCCTGAAATCAAAGCCCGCTGTTGTCGTCAGCGCCGATGTCGGAATCTCGGAACACAAGGCCGCGAAAGCTTTTAAAGAACGGGGCATCAGGTTCATAATAACGGATCATCACTATCCTTCGGGGGAAGCCGCCGAAGCCGACGCCGTCATAGATTCCTGCATCAGCCATCCGGACACCGAAATAGCCGGTTGCGCGGCCGCTTTCTGCCTCGCCGCCGCCTATAAACTGAGCCTTGACAAAGATTTTGACAAGATCAAAATAGCCTGCGACATAGAAACAAGCGGCCTTTCGCCTTCTCAAAACGAGATCATAGAAATAGGCGCTGTAAGATTCTCCGGATTCAGGGTCATAGACCGTTTCTCGTCGCTGCTGAAACCATCAAGCCGTATAAGCCCCGAAATAAGCGTTCTCACCGGTATCAGCAATCTGGAACTTGAAGGAGCCCCCTGCCGCGTGGAGACGCTGCGCCGCTTCAGGGAATGGATAGGCAATGACACTCTGATATTTCACAACGCGCCCTTTGACACATCTTTCATAGATTCTGAATTTCGCAAATACACCGGCTGCGCGCTGGTCAATGATGTGATTGATACCCTTCCCATGTCGAGGAGCTGCCTGCCGTCACAGAGTCACAAGCTTGAACATCTCAAAGACTATTTCGGCATAAACGCCGAGGCGCACAGGGCTCTGCCGGACGCGGAGACCGCCCGCAAACTCTACATGATCCTGTCTCATTTCAGAACCCCGGCCTTTAAGGTGTTTGTTGAGCAGAACCTGCCGCTGGCGGCGCTGGGTACTGTTTCCGACAACATCGCCCTAAAAGGAACTTCCCGCGCGCTGGTCAAAAAACACCTTGCGGGTATTTTGAACGTGAGGCGATATTCTCTGAGAACACTTATAAAAAAACTCGCCATATCCCGGGAAAATCCCAGGGAGGAGCTGTCACGAAAACTCATACCTTTTCTTAACGCACCTAAAAGAATGGGCGAACCGCGCCTTGCCCTGGAAATCCTGCAAGCCGATTCCAAAAAAAACATTGCCGCCTCATTCAATCGGGTCAAAGAACTAAATGACAAAAGACAGCGCGATATGAGACTGCATTTTGAGGAAGTGCTGACGCAAATCCGCGAAAACGGATTAAATAAAAAACCCGTCATAATGGTCAAGGCGGAAAAACTTCCTCCCGGCCTGCGGGGGCCCGCGGCGAGCAGGATCTCGCAGATATTCGGAAAACCATCGGTTGTTTTTACCGCTTCATCCTTCGACTGGACGGCTTCCGCGAGAGGCTCGGGCCGCGATATGCTGGAGCTATTCAAAAAATGCGGCAAGGGCGCGGAATACGGCGGACATCCGGGAGCATGCGGGATCCGGATAAAAAAAGATGATCTTAGGCAATTCATAGACGACTGCGAGACTTATTTCGAAGACATGCCTGAGCAAAAAATTCCGCGAGCTGATATTATGTGGGATGACTGGCTCGACAAAAACATAAAAAGTTTCCTTGAAACCCTTGAGCCTTTCGGGAACGGGAATCCGCTTCCGCTTTTCGCCGCTGAGGAGATGGACTGCGTTTCGGTCTCGCAAAAAGGGGATAAATTCCTTTTGAGGTTGAAAAAAAACGCAAAACTTCTTAATATAATCGCTGGTGAGGATCCGGGCTGCGGTGTTATGGATGTTATTTTCACCGCGCTCGCGCGGAAGAAAAGGATTATTTTTTTCTTAAAAAGCTGGAAAAAGAAATAGTGTTGAACGCAAGGAGGAAAAATGTTCAGTGTTTATGAAGTGATCAAGAAGAAAAGGGACGGTGCGGTTCTTTCAAAAGAAGAGATTCAGTTTATGATATCAGGGTTTGTCAAAGGCGACATACCGGATTATCAGATATCGGCTTTTCTGATGGCAATATATTTTTCGGATATGACAGCGGAAGAAACAACGGTCCTGACGGAGTGCATGGTTGATTCCGGAGACCGTGTGGATTTAAGCAGTATAAAAGGTTTTAAGGTTGATAAGCATTCTACCGGCGGCGTAGGTGACACTACCTCACTGGTGTTGAATCCTCTTGTCGCGGCCTGCGGCGGTATCGTTGCTAAAATGACGGGACGGGGCCTGGGCCACACCGGCGGCACTATCGATAAACTTGAATCTATTCCGGGTTTTTCCTGCAGTCTGCCAATGGAGAAGTTTGTTGAGAACGTAAATAAAATACATATCGCACTCATAGGACAAACAGCAAAGCTCGCCCCCGCGGATAAGAAAATATACGCGTTACGCGATGGGACGGCGACAGTGGATTCCATCCCTCTGATAGTCGGAAGTATTATGAGCAAGAAACTCGCGGCGGGAGCCAACGGTATCGTTCTTGATGTGAAAACCGGGTCAGGCGCTTTTATGGAAACATATGAGGATGCCGCAAAACTCGCGAAAGCCATGGTTGATGTCGGGGAACTTGCCGGTAGAAGAATGGTGGCGCTTGTTACTTCAATGGAAGAACCCCTGGGCTTCGCAATAGGTAACGCCATAGAAGTTAAGGAAGCGATAGCCACCCTTAAGGGCCAAGGGCCCAAAGACCTTGAAGACCTCTGCGTTGAACTTGGAGCGAATATGCTTATCATATCCGGAATCGCCGCCGACATAGAAGACGGAAAAACCAGAATGAAAAAAGCCATTGCCGACGGCAGCGGCCTTAAGAAGTTCAAAGAAATGGTAGAGGCTCAGGGAGGAGATCCGGCCTCTATTGATAATATGGATATGCTTCCCAGGGCAAAAGAGGAAGTTGAGGTTGCCAGCGACCGTGACGGATATGTGCAGAAGATCAACGCTCTTGAAGTCGGACTTGCCGCCAATGCTCTTGGCGCGGGACGGGCCAAGCAGGATGATATAGTGGATCCCGGAGTAGGTATATATCTGAAAAAGAAGGTTGGTGATGAAGTCAAAAAAGGCGAAGCGCTTGCAATATTTTATTACAGCGATAAGGTTAAGTTTGAATCCGCGAAAAAGCGTTTTATCGCCGCTTACACCATAGGAGCTGAAAAAGTCGCATCTCCTAAATTTTTCTACGGCAAAGCCGATAAAAACGGCATCATCAAGATGTAAAAACACCGGTGTTAAGGAGGTTTAATGTTTCCTGAAAATGTGATGATGGGCCTGTCTGAGAAGACGCCGTCAAGAATATGCATGATCGTCGTCGACGGCCTCGGCGGCATTCCTGTCAACGGCAAGACGGAACTTGAAGCGGCCGTGTGTCCGAACCTTGACGCTTTCGCGAAGGAGTCTGTCTGCGGAAGAAATGTGCCTGTGGCGCTGGGTATAACGCCCGGCTCCGGGCCCGGGCATCTCGCGCTTTTCGGATATAATCCCATGACATACCAGATAGGAAGAGGCGTTCTCGAGGCGCTGGGTATAGGTTTGGAGATGACGGAATTTGATATGGCCGCGAGGGCGAATTTCGCCACTCTCAAAGACGGGCTCATCGTTGACCGGAGGGCCGGGCGGATTCCCACGGAGGAGAACGAACGGCTTGTCAAAAAACTTTCCGAAAAAATAACGGAAATAGACGATGTGAAAGTGAAAATTTTTCCCGGAAAAGAACACAGGTTCGTGGTTATGTTCACCGGAGAAAATCTTTGCGGCGATCTTGCCGACGCCGATCCCCAGAAGGAAGGCCTTCCGCCGCTCAAATGCAGGAACACCTCCGAGGCCTCGTCAAGATCTGCCCGAATTGTCAACGCTTTCATAACACGGCTGAATGAGGCTCTTGAAGACGAAGCGGTAGCCAACACGGCGCTCATGCGGGGTTTCGCGTGCCTGCCGGACATCCCGAAGATGAGCGAACTCTACAAACTGAAATGCGGGGCCTTCGCCACCTATCCCATGTATAAAGGGCTCGCCTCGCTTGTGGGAATGGATATTGTCGATTGCGGCGCAACGCCGGAGAGCCAGCTGGAAGCGTTAAAGAAAAAGGGCTCCGTCTTCGATTTCATCTATTACCATTACAAATACCCCGACTCCCGCGGTGAGGACGGGGATTTTGAAGGCAAAGTGAAAGCCATTGAGGCTTTTGATAAACTGCTTCCCGAAATAATATCACAAAATTTTGATGTGGTCTGCATAACGGCGGACCATTCAACGCCGGCGAAGATGAGCGCGCATTCCTGGCATCCCTGCCCCATAGCCATAAAATCAAAATATGAAATAGCGGACGATATATCCGTTTTTTCGGAAAGAGCTTTTGAAAACGGATCCATAGGAAGGATATGGTCGGCTGACATAATGCCTATCCTTATGGCAAACGCTCTGAAGCTAAAAAAATTCGGGGCCTGACAAACGGGCTGGGTCAAAATAATGGAGCTGCCGGAAAACAAAAAACCGCTTGTTTTTGCCGCCGCCGCTGTTTTTCTGCTGACAGCGGTTTTTTTTATCCGTGCCAGGAGAAGCCGCGATGAGATTCCCCCGCAACCGAAGACGATCATATACGGCGACACCCTCGCGCCCGGCGAAAATCTCATAACAATTTTCGCCAGACGCGGCGTGCCGGCGAACAACTATTACGACGTGATCGGCGAATTCTCAAAAATTTACAATGTCAAAAAAATACAGGCCGGACATTACTATGAGATCGCCCTGTCCACGGAAAATAAAATACTGGAATTTTCATACCAGCCGGAAGTGGCAAAAAAATATCTCGTAAAACTCACGACTGCGGGTTACAGGTCCGGTGAAGTGCGAATGAGAATCCATAAAAAATATTTCGGCTATTCCGGCACCGTTCAAAACAATCTTTATTATTCCATGATCTCGGCCGGCGTGAATCCCTCGCTCATAATGAATTTCGCGGATATTTTCGAATCCAGAATAGCGTTTCTCACGGATCAACGGCCTGGTGACAGATTTTTTATCGTTTATGAGCAGTCTTTCACCGACAGCGGACAGGAGGTGGACAACGGCACAATACTCGTCGGCAAATATATCATGTCCGGCGGTCAGCGCGGGAGGGGGAAGATAAAGGAATTCATGGCTTTCGCTTTTCCGCGCGGAACACTTTATGACTACTACAGTCCGGCGGGAGAATCTTTGAGCACGCAGTTCCTCAGCGCGCCCCTGCATTTCAGGAGGATTTCCTCTTACTTCTCCAACCGGCGCTTTCATCCCGTTTTAAAATACTACAGGTCTCACCACGGCATAGACTACGCCGCGCCGACCGGCACTCCCGTGTCATCGATCGGCGATGGCAAAGTTGTTTATGTCGGCAGAAACGGCGGCTACGGCAAGATGGTTAAAATAAAACACAATTCCACATACGAGTCGTGGTACGGACATCTTTCAAGATACTCCAGCAGCATAAAAAGAGGGGCTTTTGTTAAAAAAGGTCAGGATATCGGTTATGTCGGCTCGACAGGTCTTTCTACAGGCCCTCATCTTGATTTCAGGGTAAAAAAACACGGGAGTTTCGTGAATTTCCTGACCTTAAAACTTCCGCCGGCAAAAAGCCTCACAAAGAAAGAGATGGAGGATTTTTTACCGCTCAAGAAAAAGTATTACCGCTCCATAGCCGAACTGATAACGCAGGGCAAATTCAAACATGATAAAGCTCTTGATTGACGCCGGCAACACCCTGATAAAAAGCGCCGTCGTAAAAAAAGGAAAAACCGTACCGGGAAAACAGTTCAGGACTTCGCTCCTGAGCGAAAAAAAACTAAGGGATATCCTGAAAAACACCCACACCTGCGTGTGCTGTTCGGTGGTGCCGAAAGTAACGGCGCTGCTAAAAAAAATTTGCCGCTCCAGCGGTATAAAAATTTATTTCTTAACCTACCGAGATATCGCGCTCGTCAAACTAAAATACGCTCCTCTTAAAGACATCGGCGCCGATAGGATAGCCTCGATAATCGGCGCTCTCATCCAAAGACGGCCTCCTTTTATAATCGTCGACATAGGCAGCGCCGTCACCTGCGAACTTGTGGATAAAAAGAGCAATTACCGGGGTGGCGTGATATTCCCGGGAATAGAGCTTTCCCTTAAAGCGCTGAATGAAGGATGCGCCCTTCTTCCTGATACGGCATTCTCGCGCCCGCGGAAAGGGCCCGGCACAAACACCGGGGAATGTATCAGAAAAGGCGTGTGGGCGGCGACACTCGGCGGTATAGAAAAAACAGTCTCTGATTTTCTCAAACGTGAGCCGGGGGCGGCGGTGTTCTTAACCGGCTCCGGATCACGGTTTCTCAGGCCCGGGGACCTTTCGTTCCGCTACAAAAAAGATCAGGCGCTCGTGTTTAACGGTCTTTTACAATTTTATAAAAACTTGTATAATCAAAACTTGATTGAGCGGGATATTCCCATCTCAAAATAGCGAAACGAAGGATTGAAGGATTTTTGAATTAATGTTCCAAAATGGAGGATGTAAAATGACAAAAGTTGGTATTAACGGATTCGGCCGCATAGGCCGCCTGGTGCTTAAAGCCGGATTAAACTCTAAGAACATTGAGTTTATGGGCGTAAACGACCTTGCGGACACTAAAACTCTCGCGCATCTTTTTAAATACGATTCCACCTTCGGCACTTTTCCCGGCTCCGTGGAAGCAAAGGCGAACAGCCTGGTCATCGACGGTAAAGAGATCAAAGTTTTTGCCGAAAGGGATCCTGAAGCTCTTCCGTGGAAAGATCTGGGCGTGGAAATAGTCGTTGAGTCAACAGGACTTTTCACAAGTAAAGACAAGGCCTCTAAGCATCTTAAAGCGGGGGCAAAAAGAGTGATAATATCAGCGCCGGCAAAGGAGGAGGATATAACAATAGTGATGGGCGTCAATGAAGATAAATATGACGCTTCCAAACATTTCATCATCTCCAACGCCTCCTGCACGACAAACTGCCTGGCGCCGCCGATGAAAGTGATGATGGACTCCTTTGGCATTAAAAAAGGCCTTATGACAACGATTCATTCTTTCACCAACGATCAGAATGTTCTGGACGCGCCGCACAAAGATCTTCGCCGCGCCAGAACAGCGTCGGCCTCAATGATACCGACAACTACGGGAGCCGCCAAAGCCATAGGGCTTGTGATACCTGAACTGAAAGGCAAAATGGACGGTTTCGCGATACGCGTTCCCACCCCGAACGTGTCCGTGGTAGATGTCGTTGTGCAGGTCGGAAAAGAAACCACAGCCGAAGAAGTCAACGCGGCGCTGGTGAAGGCCGCGAACGGCCCTCTCGGAAAATACATGGCCGTCTGTACAGAGCCTCTCGTTTCGATAGATTTTAACGGCAATCCCAAATCATCCACCGTCGACGCCGGATTTACTAAAGTTTTCGGCGACATGGTGAAACTCCTGGCATGGTATGACAATGAGACGGGATACGCCACAAGGGTTATCGACCTTATAGAGTATATGCAGGGAAAATAGTTCATGAAAACACTGAAAGATATGGATCTCCGGGACAAGAAAGTCCTCGTGCGGGTTGATTTCAATGTGCCTGTAAAAAACGGCGAAGTCAGCGACGACACAAGACTGAGCGCTCATGTGCCCACCATAAACAGCATCCTTGAACAGCGGCCGCGCTCAATCATTCTTATGAGCCATCTCGGCAGGCCCAAGGGCGCCCCCGATCCGGAATTTTCGCTAAAAGTCGTTCTGCCGCGCCTTGAAAAACTTCTCGCTCAAAAGGTGTATTTTTTTGAAGATTGCGCTGGCGATAATACAAAAGAGGGTCTCGAAAATCTTCCACAGGGCTCCATAGCCCTGCTTGAAAACCTGCGTTTTTATTCCGAAGAAAAGAACAACGACGCAAATTTCGCGAAAAAACTCGCATCTTACGGAGATGTGTTCATACAGGACGCTTTCGCTGTTTCTCACCGGGCGCATGCCTCAACAGCAGGTATTCCCGCTCTTTTGCCGTCGGCGGCGGGCTTTCTGATACAGAAAGAGGTGAAATATCTTTCTGAGCTTCTTAAAAACCCGAACAGGCCCTTCGCGGCCGTGCTCGGGGGGGCGAAAGTATCCACCAAAATATCGGTCATGAAAAGCCTGCTGTCAAAAGTGGACTATCTGCTTGTCGGCGGAGCCATGTCATACACCTTTCTTAAAGCCCGCGGGGAAAATACCGGCCTGTCGCTTGTCGAGGACGAGTTTCTTGAAAAGGCGAAGGAAATCGCCGAGGCGGCCGGAGAAAAACTTCTTCTGCCATCGGACCATGTGATAAGCAAATCGTTTAAAGAAGCCCTTGAAAATTCCGTATCATCTGCAATCCCCGACGGTTTTTACGGTGTTGACATAGGCCCTGAGACGGTGCAGAAATATTCCCGGATCTTAAAGAAAGCCAAAACCATATTCTGGAACGGGCCCATGGGGGTTTTTGAAGTAAACGAGTTCGCGGAAGGCACAAAAAAAATCGCCGAGATAATAGCGGAATCCACAAAAGCAGGAGCCGTTTCGGTCGCCGGCGGCGGCGACAGCGTATCGGCCATAAACAAAACCGGGGTCGCTGGTGATTTCAGCCATATTTCAACCGGAGGGGGCGCATCGCTGGAATTCGTGGAAGGCAGGGTGCTGCCGGGAATAGAAGCCTTAAAGCAGGAGTAATTTTATGTATACATTTCTGGTTGTTTGTCATGTGGTAATAGCAACGGCGCTGATATTTATAATTCTGATCCAGGTCAGCCGCGGCGCGACCGGATCGTCATTTCTTGGCGGCTCCTCGGATTCCCTTCTGATGGGCCCGGCAGGGGATGAGTTTTTAAAAAAGGTCGTGGTCGTGCTCGGCATTCTTTTTGTTATCACATCCATATCCATATCCGCGGCGGTAAAACAACGGGGTGTGAAATTTCCGGCTGTGCCGCCGGCGGCTGCGCCCGCCCCCCAGGAAGGGGCTCAGCGCTGATATATTAGTTTTTTGTTCCGCCGGGGTGGTGGAACTGGCATACACGTACGGTTGAGGGCCGTATGAGGCAACTCTTGCGGGTTCGAGTCCCGCCCCCGGCAAAATTATATGTCCAGACAAGGGACTCGAAGGCGACTCGAAGCGCGTCCGGCGGACGATAGTGAGCGTAGCGAACGGCAGCGAGAGCGCCAGGCTTCGGAAGAAACGCGAAAGCGTTGGGGGAGAAGGAGTCCCGCCCCCGGCAAAATTGTTATGAGATGTAATTTAGGAGATAAAATTATGAAACAGTTCAAATCCTTGTTTTTGACATTAACCGCGGCGTTATTTTTAGCCGGATGCGCCGCCCCGCCTGTTGTCCCGCAACAGAGTGCGTCACCGGCCGCTATAGAAGCCCGCGAATCCGCCGGCATAACAACTCCGGCGCTGGATGACCCGTCTGTAAAAAAAGTGGGATTGGACATTGACGATACGGTTCTGTTTTCTTCTCCCGCTTTTGACAAAGGTTACGAGGGCGCCCAGGCCTATACGGATGAGTTCTGGACAATAGTGAATAGATCCGACGAGGAAGTCTCTATCCTGAAACCGAAAACCGTTGAGATCATAAAGGCCCATCAGCAAAAAGGGCATGAGGTGTTCCTCATAACCGCGCGTAATAATTCCGGTGGGGAAGCTCTTAAAAAATTCATGAGCAAAACGCTTGATATCCCTGAAAGCAATATCTTTTTCGCGCCCAGCGGAAAAACAGAATTGATAGAAGAACTCGGTATCGACGCTTTTTACGGCGACTCCGATTCCGACATAAGATACGCCAAAGAAGCCGGCGCGATACCTATACGGATACTGCGGAGCCCCGAATCAGGCTACAAGAGTTCCTATAATCCCGGGAGCTTAGACGAATTCATTGTCCCCGACAGCGAGTGAAGAAAAGCCCGCAAATAATTTTCTCTCTTGAAAAAACCGCGGGCCCGATAATATCTTATGGCCGGTATAGAAGATAAACTAAACCGTATCATCGCTCCGCTGCTGAGGGAGATAATATTCAAAAAAGAAATCTCTCCGGAGGTGCTTAACACCGTCCTCAGAATAACAATAGAAAAAATAGTCAACAGCCTTTTCGCGGAATCAATAACGCTTTATCTTGTGGACAAAGACAAGATCAAGTTCAGCCATGTTTATTTTTCCCCAAACCTGTATAAAGGCAATCCCGCCCTGCAGAAATCTTATGAAGCTAAAAGAGAGACTCTGCTGAAACTCACCCTGCCTCTCAATACGGGTATCGTCGGCAAGGTGATATCCGAGGGAAAAAGCAGGGTCGTTGAGGATGTTTCCAAAGACGCCGACCACGCCGCCGGCATTGACAAAGACACGGGTTTTCAGACCCGCTCGATGATCACGTCTCCTCTTAAAGCGGACGGCAAAGTCATAGGCGCCATACAGGTGCTGAATAAATCCATAGCTCCGGGATATTTCAGCGAATCCGATGCCTATCTGCTGGAGGAAGTCGCCCAGTATTCGGCAAAAATAATCCAAAAGGCCTTTAACCCCGCCGCTACGATGACACCGCAGGAACTTGCGTATTACATCGCCCGGCTGACAAAGCAGCAGTACATAGAGCTCGGCGAAGATTTCACCATAGCCAACGAGATACTCGACGAAACCCGCATAACGTCGGATAACCTCAGGAAATTCAGGCTGATACCCATAAAATTATATCCCGGCAGGCAGCTGCGGGTGGTGTGTTCCAATCCGCTGGATTACACCGGCATAGAAAATTTTGAAGTTATAACAAAATGCAAAGTGAAGGAAACCGTAGTTGCCGCCAAGAGTGACATAGATTATGCCATAAAAAATTATCTTGAGAGCATCGGTGAGCCTGCGTCGGACGAAGACGAAGCCACGGCTAAAATGCAGGCGGATCTGGAAATAAAAACAAGTGTTAGTGAGGATATAGACAACGAAAATTATGAAAGTGAAGAATCGGCCCCTGTCATCAAACTCGCGAACCAGATAATCAGGGAAGCTTATAATAAAAAAGTCAGCGACATACACATAGAGGCTTTTGAAAAATACACTATGGTGAGATTCAGGATGGACGGCGTGATGAAACAGGTGCACAAACTTCCCCGCAGCGCCCACAGCGCGATGCTCACAAGATACAAGATAATGTCATCGCTTGACATAGCCGAACGCCGCCGGCCTCAGGACGGGCGTATTAAATTCAAAGATTTCGGAAAGGATAATCCCGATATAGAGCTCAGGGTCAGCATCGCGCCGCTTGTTTGGGGAGAGAAAGTCTGCATGCGTATTCTGGATAAGACCGGCACCATGCTCGGTCTTGAAGCTATGGGTTTTTCGCCCAAGAACATGCAATTTTACAGAGCCGCGATAGCCAAGCCCTACGGAATGATACTGAATGTGGGGCCCACCGGGAGCGGAAAAACCACGACACTTTACGCGGCTATCACCGAGATCAATAAGCCCGACATCAATATTCAGACCGCCGAGGACCCCGTGGAATATATGCTCGAGGGGATCAACCAGATGCCCGTCAGAAAAGACATCGGAGTCACTTTTGCCGACGCCCTGAAATGCTTTCTCCGGCAGGATCCGGATGTCATAATGGTGGGGGAAATACGCGATCTTGAAACCGCGGAAGTCGCTATCGAGGCGGCTCTCACCGGTCATCTTATGCTTTCCACGCTTCACACGAATGATGCTTCCACAACCATAACAAGATTTTTTGATATGGGCGTGGAGCCTTTTCTCGTATCCTCTTCCCTTATAATCGTCTGCGCGCAGCGTCTTGTCAGAAGGCTATGCGCCTGCAAAGAAGAATTTAAAGCTGACGCCGATCTGGCCGAGAGTCTTGGAATTGAACCTGGCACCACGCTTTTCAGAAAGGCGGGATGTAAAAAATGCGATAACACAGGCTATAAAGGCCGTATCGGGGTGCACGAGATCCTTATGCCCGATGAGGAAATACGAAAACTGGTTATTAGAAAAGGGGTGACGCCCGAGGAAATACAAAGGGCCGCGATAGATAACGGCACTCTTGTACCCATGTTTCAGGACGGACTCCAAAAATGCCTCAGCGGCGTGACATCTTCCGAGGAAGTTTTCAGAGTCCTTAAAAAAGAGCAGTAAGAGCGGACGGGGCGGCTTTCGGCGCGTCCCGAGGAGGAAAAATGGCAGACGGCGTTTTCAGAAAGATTCCAGTGGAAATAGAGATCCTCGGCGGGCGTATAGTGGAAGGCGTTATTAATCTTCCCACCGCGGGCTATAAAACACGCCTGTCGGATTTTATCAACGACGCGACCAAATCTTTTATTCCCATGGCAAACGCGATCATCTCAAAAAACGGGCAGCTGGAAAAAAAATATCACTCCATCATAATCAGCAAATCGGCGATAATCCACATCGTGGAACTTGAACAGAAAGAAGACTGAGATTTGAATCCGCTTAATCGTCCGGCGCCGGAGAATTTCCGCCATCCGGTATCTTTTCTATATATTCCGTTTCGTCGGGCAGCTCGTTATGTTCTAGAGTCAATTTTGATATTTTCTCATTCAATTTTTCGGCGCGCCTTTGTGTTTCGTCATATTTGGCATAGGCGTTGCTTATATGCTTTCCCACGAGCGTGAAATTTAAATAGAATTTCGCGAATTTATCCTGTATTTTTGTCAGTTCACCCAGGATCGTCGCCGCCTGTTTTTCTATTCTAAACCCCTTGAGCCCGTACACTATGGCCATGATATAGGCGTGAAAACTGTTGGGTGAAACAGGGACAACGTGTTTCTTCATGGCGTATTCCGCTATCTCATAATCATGCGCGAAAGAATCATTGATGATTATTTCGTAAAAAACATTTTCAGCCGGAATATACATCAGGGCAAAGTCAAAAGTTCCCTCATCAGGATTGATGTATTTATCGGCGATTTCGTCTATTCTCTCTTTTACGCTGCGGACGAATTCTTTTTTGCACTTCTTTTTTTCATCATCGTCGGGCGCGAGCATCAGGCGCTTAAAACTTTCCAACGGGAATTTGGAATCTATCGGCACTATTTTTTCGCCGAGCTTTATAATGCTGTCCACCTGTGTCCCGTCGCTGAAAGAATACTTCATGGCATAATTGCTGGCGCCGAGGTTTTTTAGCAAATCTTCGAGCATGAATTCCCCGAGATTACCCCTGAGCTTCGGGGCCTGGAGAATATCCTGAAGCGAGGAAATGTCTTCCCCTATTTTCTGGATGTTTTTGGTAGTTTCGGCGAGCGCTCCAAGTTTCTTCTGCACATCCCCCATGGTCGCTCCGGCCGAGCCGAGCTGCTCATTGATGTTGCCCTGGGTTCTGGAAAGGTTATCATTCACTGTTTTAATAATAACGCCGAACGCCTCCTGCTGCGCTTTCATGGATTGGTTA
The DNA here is from genome assembly GCA_013791745.1 of Candidatus Omnitrophota bacterium. NCBI lineage: Bacteria > Pseudomonadati > Candidatus Omnitrophota > Candidatus Omnitrophota bacterium. The sequence continues at coordinate 21,359 of VMTH01000166.1, read as the reverse complement.
AGGCCTTCCAGCTGATTGATTTTCATCTCCGTTATTTTGTTATTGATATCTATCAGCGCCTGATTGTCATTGCTGCCGCCTGATATAAAGAGCTTGATCAGTATCGCCGCAAGAAGAGCGATGGCGACAAAAATAAGTATATTTCCCATGTCCTGATTTTACTGAAATTCCACCGTAAACACAAACCCGCGCGAGGCCATTTATACCGCGATAAGATTTTTAACAAATTCCGCTATCGCCAGAGACGCTGTCAGACCCGGTGATTCTATGCCGACAAGATTCACCGCTCCGGAATACTTTTTATCCCTCTCTATTATGAAATCACCGCCCGTTTCAAGTTTCGCGCGGTTGCCGGCATAATCAATTTTCAGATCTTCCGGTTTTATCCCGGGGAAAAACCCCTTGACACCCTCATAAAAATGCTCCGGCCCGAGGCGTCCTTTTTCAAAGTCGTTCTTTTCTCTCACGGGGAGGGATGTCGGACCCACAAGTATTTTTTTGCCTATGACCTTCCGGCCGTCCGGCGCTATATCAAAAACCGGAGTGAGATGTATGCCTATGGCCAGATGCCTTACCCCGTCTATGAAATATTCTTTCTGCACGGGATAAACATTCGTTCCGTTCATCGCCAGTTCGCTTCTTGAGGATGAATCAAAACAGTAATACTCGCCGCGCACGGGTATTATCTTATACGCGTTTTCCGGATTTATCATATTGGCTATCTCGTCGGAACAAAGGCCCGCGGAATTGATGATTGTCTCAGCCGTAAATTCCTCCCTCCTGACAGCACCCCCGGATTTTCCGCCGCCTTCTTCCAGCTCAATAATAAACCCCGCTCCGCCGGAAGTAATGCCCGTGACCTTTGTGGATGTCATCACCTCAACGCCCTTCGCGCGGGCCTCGCGGCCGAGGCAGCTTATGTAATCGGCGGCATCCACAATGCCGGTGGAAGGGCTTATGAGCGCCGAATAAACATTAACATTAGGTTCTTTTGCCCGCACATCAGCGGGGCTCACGCGCCGCACGCCGGGTGCGCCGGCATCCCGCGCGTTATCAATATAGCAATCAATCATCCTGTCTTCTTCCGCGTTGACAGTCACTATGAATTTACCCGTTTTTGAAAAGGAGACACCGTTCTTTTCACAAAAAGCATAAAGCATCCTGTTGCCATCAACGCAGAGTCTTTTCTTCAAAGGATATTCCTTGTAATAAAGTCCTGCATGGATGACCCCGGAGTTCCTGCCGGACTGCTCATCGCCGAGATAGGGGTTTTTCTCAAAAAGAAATATGTCTTTGCCTTTTTCGGCGATGGCGTTGGCAATCGCCAGGCCCACTGCCCCGCCCCCTATAACAACTGTATCTATTTTTTCCATGGTGTTATTTTAACAAAAAACCCGGTATTCATATAGCCACAGCCGAAATTTTTTAATAACATAAACGGGGATGTTTATGAAACGAGAAAAATTTATTCAGATTACAACGGCTTCCGGAAGCCGGAAAACGCTGGAAAAAATAGCGGAAGTCCTGGTCGAAAAACGCCTTGCCGCCTGCGTTCAAATCACGGGGAAAGCAAACAGTGTTTACAGATGGGAAGGCGATATAGAGCGCGCGAAAGAATATCTCTGTTTTATCAAGACACGAAAATCGCTGTTTGGCAGAGTTGAGAAAGTTATAAAAAAGCTTCATAATTATGAAGTGCCGGAAATAATCGCCTTTGATATGTACGCATGCGGTAAAGATTATGAGAACTGGCTGGAGAAAGAACTCAAGCGCTGAACCCCTCGTCTCCTGTTATGAGTAAATTATGTCTTTTTGGAACTTTCTGATTATATATGGAATGCCCAGCTCTTTTCTCGTAGACAGGAGCATCTTAAAATATTTTTTTGACATCGCTACTGGATGCGTCGGTCGCTTGTTCACTGTTGTTATAACAATGCCTTTGCGGTTTTTCCGGGCAAGGGCTGTTTTTCGGGACATCTTTCCCAGCATATTTTTGGCCGGGGGCTTTGAAAGAAAGCAGAACACAAGGAAATCATCGCCCGGCGACAGCGCCGAAACAGCGAGCTTCAGCGAAGTGATTATAGGCATCTGGGGTTTTTCATTGCAAACAATCCGCGTTTCACCGGTTTTAAAAAGCCCTGCGTATTTTTCTGTTTCGGGGCCGTACACAAAAATTATTTTTGAAAAATGCTCTCCTGCAGAATTAACGGCTGAGGCCGTTTCAAGCGCTTTTTTCCTGCCGCAGTCGCGGGCTCCCAGGACGGCAAGAGCGGGGAGCTTTTTTCTTCCCGCGGCAATGAATTTTTCATACGCCTCCACCGGCATCAGTACGGCGCGCGCTATGGAATCCTTGGAGATAATATAGGTTTTTTTTTCGTCTATAAGCTGAAGAAATTTCTTTCTTGCCTTTGTGGCGTTTTCAACCTTACAAAACATTAAATGCGTCCCCTCTCTTAACTTTACCGCTTCTGGCAACTTTGCAGAATATTCCTTCTTGAGGCATAATGCATTTCCCCGTGATTTTGAATATCTCGCAGCCGCTGTGGCACTTCTTGCCGATTTCCGTCACTTCCAGTTCCGCTCCGGAGGAGAAAACTATTTTTTTGCCGACAGGAAGTTCCGAATTTTCAATTCCTTCCAAATCCAGGTTTTCGCCGAAAACACCGCCGGTAATTTTGTCTCCAAGCTCCTCCCTCATCTTATTTATTGAGGAAACGCTCAGAATACTCACCTGCTTCGCAGAACCAGATGCGGCATGCGCGTCCCCGCAAAAACCGAAATCCGCAATCAATTCGCCTGTTTCAACGGGGATCTTTACCGTTCCTTTTTTTTTGCTTATATTTATTTCCGCTATTTTCATAAAATGCTCCTTCTTCGCGACGGCTCCGTCAATGGCCGCCGCCCTTTAACATCTTTACCGCATGAGGCAGCAGGCCGGCCGCCGCTTCAAACGATTCTTCCGCGCCTTTCGGCGATCCCGGCAGATTGATTATCAGGCTTTTTTTTCTTATGCCGGCAATACCTCTTGATAAAACGCTTGTTTTTGTTTTTTTGAAGCCGGCCATTCGTATAAGTTCCGGAATACCGGGAGCGTTTCGCTCAAGCACCGCCGCTGTCGCTTCGGGAGTGATGTCTTCGGGGCCGAAGCCGGTGCCGCCTGTTGTCAGAACAATATCCGCTTTCAGTTTGTCCGCGTAAAATTTCAGCTTACGCATTATCCGGGCTTTGCTGTCATCAACAATATCATACGCAATCACGGTGAAACCCTTATTTTTGCACAGTTTACAAAGCACGGGCCCGCTTGTGTCTTTTCTTGTTCCGGCAAAAGAGCCGGTGGACACCGTCAGCACGGCAGCAGTTATTTTCTCAGCCATTTCCCGCTCTTCCCTCCGCTTTTTGAAAGCAGCATTATTTCCGAAATCACCATGGATTTATCCGCGGGTTTCAGCATATCATAAAGAGTCAGAAGCGTGACGGCCGTCCCAGTCAAAGCCTCCATTTCAACGCCGGTGAAGCTTTTGGTTTTTACGGTCGTGATCACTTCAACAGCGTTTTTTCTGATTTTGAAATCTATTTCGCAGTGCGTGATTCCCAAATTGTGACACAACGGTATCAGAAATTGCGTCTGCTTTACGGCGTTTATTCCCGCTGTTTTTGACACGGCAAAAATATCGCCTTTCGGCGTTTTTTTCGATTTTATCAGGGCCATAGTCTTGTCTTTTATCAGAATTTTCCCGACAGCCCGCGCGGTGCGTTTTGTAATTTTCTTTTCCGTGCCATCCATCATTCTTAAATTGCCTTTTTCGGACCAATACGAAAGTGCGGTATTCATTTATCCTCCCATTTGAGCTATCGGCTCCATTCCCCGGCGGACATCGGGAAATTTGCCCTTCTTTTTAATAATCGCGTAAATAAAATCATTTATCCCGCAGGGCGTGCCGTCTTTTAAAATATTACGCATATTAAAACTGTTCTCATCAAAAAGACAGAGTTTCACATCGCCGTTCGCTTTAATCCGGATTTTGCCGCACCTGTCGCAGAAAGGCTCGGTCATGGAAGAAATAAATCCGACACGTTTATCCGAGTTATTCATCTTGTGATATCTGGCGGCACCGCCGGGCTCGTTAAAACTTTCCTCTTCAATAATTCCCGTCTCTATGAGATTTTTTTTAAGGGGCCGCAGCGGAGCAAAATCAAGATTATCGTTCAAAAAATCCATTTTCTCTATAAACCTGACATCGGCTTCAAATTGCGCGGCGAATTTTATAAAATCCAGCACTTCGTCATCATTAAAATTTTTTACCAGCACAACATTCAGTTTTTTGTTTTTTACACGGAGCTTTCTGAAATTTTCAAGAAAAGTTTCAAGCCGGCCGCCGCGCGTTATAAATCTGTATTTTTCGGGTTCCAGCGAATCACAGCTCACATTGATTGAGGCAATTTTAAGTTTGTTTATTCTGCCTATGTCGAGAAAAGGCGCGGTAAGATTTGTCGTTATGTGAAAAGGGAAATCCAGCTTTTCAAAAAAATCCATAACGCCATTGCGCACAAACGGCTCACCTCCCGTAAACCGGAATTTTTCCACGCCGAGAGTTCTGAAAATTTCTATCATCTTCAGAATTTCCTCGTATGTCAGAATCTCGCCATGTCTTAAATTTTTTATTCCTTCCTGTCCCATACAATAGCGGCAGCGGAGATTGCACCTGTCTGTCAGCGAAATCCTGAGGTAGTTAATTTTTCTTCCCTGTGAATCTGTCATGACTTTCCAAAGGGGCAATCGGGAAAAACGCAGATTCTGCATTGAAGGCAGAGGCCGCTGTAACCCCTGCTTAAAATATTTTCCCTTGTTATCTCAACATCGGCCAGCGCCAGCGGAAGAAAAAGGTCAAAGACTGTCCTCTTATAGAAAAGCGCGCATGCGGGAATCCCCAGGACCGGGATTTTTCCGATATAGGCCGCCAGAAACATGTTTCCGGGAAGAACAGGGGCTCCGTAAGAAATAATTTTCGCTCCCGCCTGTTTTATTGCATGACGCGTCACATCATCAGGATCAACAGACATGCCGCCTGTGAGTATAATCAAATTACATTTCTTTTTCGCCTCAAGGACCGCTTCTTTTATCAGTTTTTTATCATCAGTGACAATTTTGAAAAAATTAACAGAGCTCCCGTAATCCTCCAATTTTTTTTCTATCACCGGCCTGAATTTATCTTTTATTCTGCCTTTCGCGACTTCCGAACCGGTGACAATAATGGCGCATTTTTTCTTTTTAAACGGCGCGATGTTCAGCAGCCCGGGTGACGGCCCTGCACCGCCGGAGGCAGCCTGTGCCGACACGGCTTTTAAAACCTTTTCCACATTATTCTTCTTCGTCGCCAGAGGAACAATTCTTATTCCCGCCACTGTCTCTCCGCTTTTAACCGGAACAAAAGAGTGCCGTGTCGACAAAACCACATCTTTGACGGCGTTGATTCTGTCAACACTATTTCTGTCAACGACAAAAAGACCGCTTTTACCGGCGAAAAAATTTATTTTACCTTCTGAAGGCCCGATTGTTCTGACGTTCTTTCCGGCAAGATCTCTGAATTTTTTCGCCGCGTCGTCTTCGTGATATTCGTCCTTTGAAATTTCCAGAGTCCATATTTTTTCTTTTCCTATTTTTAACAAAGCCGGAATATCTTCTTTTTTTATCATCTGCCCTTTCTTAAACGCGGGCCCCTTGAATTTTCCGGGGACTATCGCAGTTATATCGTGCGGAAGCATCTTTCCAACGGAATTTTCAACCCTTATTTTTCTTTTTTTCAAACTTGTCTCCTGTCCTGTTAATTTGCATTTCTATGCTCATTCTAATGAAATTATAAGCCGCCGTCAACAATAAAGCCATATCGCTATTTATCCCTGAAAACGTTTATTCCCTTCTGCCAGATTCCCATTCTCACCTTTTTTCCATTAGAAAGTTTGTGCCGCTGATAAATATAAGATGGGAATTTCAATTCAAAATTCAAAGCTGATTCAACTTTTATAATGCAGGAGTCACTTAAAAAGTGAGACGCTTTTATCTCTCCCTCAAAAATATTGTCTTTTAATTCGTCTCTGACCGCAAAAGTTTCTTTCATAATTTTTATATCCTGCGCTCTTATGGAAAATTTTACATTTTCTCCTTTGATGAAATTTTTGTCGTTAAAAGCCGCGATTTTAAAATTTGCGCCCCCTATTATTATTCTTTCACCGTCCAGTCCGGCGATTTTCCCTGAATAAATGTTCCTGATTCCGAGGTATTGCGCCACTTCCGCCGACGCGGGTTTTGAAAAAATATCCTCTTTTTCGCCCTGCTGAACAATTTCACCGTTGATTAAAATACCCATCGTTCCGGCAAGAACAGCGGCCTCATCAAGATTGTGAGTTATATGAATCACCGGAATTTTAAGAGCGCTCAGAAAATCTTTCATTTCAAACCATAAATTAGTTTTAAGGCCTGTATCGATTGACGAAAAAGGCTCGTCAAGAATAAGGATTTCCGGATCGGCCAGCAACGCCCTTCCGAGAGCCGCCCTCTGCTTTTCGCCGCCCGAAAGATTTACGGCTGTTCTTTCAAGGATTCCGTCTATACCAAGCGTTTTTACAACATAATCTAATCTGCCTTTGATATCTTTCATGTCTTTTTTTTGCATCCGGGGCGCAAAAAGAAGATTTTCACGGATATTCATATTCGGAAAAAGAGCGAAATCCTGAGGCAGATAACCTATTTTTCTTTTTTCCGGGGGGAGTTCCGTTATATCCGCTCCGTTCAGGAAAATTTTTCCTCCGGAATTCCGGCGCAGTCCGCAGACGCACTTGGCAAGAGTTGTTTTTCCGGATCCCGTGGGCCCCAAAAGAACAAAATACCCGCCTCTTTCCACTTTCAGCGTCACCGCTTTAAGCAGGAAATCACCTGCTTTGTAATAAAGGTTTTCTATTTTCAGCATATTCTTTTATAAGAAAAAGCGTTCCCAGAGAAACAATCAGCGAAATCAAGGTAAAAACGCATGCGCCTCGGACATCTGCGCTTGAGAAATTCAGATAAATAGCGATCGGGAGCGTTTCCGTCTTCATTGTCGTTGCCCCCGCAAGCATTACCCCCGCTCCGAATTCTCCTATCGCGCGCGCAAAGGCAAGAAAAAAGGCGGCGATTATTCCTTTTTTTGAAAGAGGCAGGAGCACCTTAAAAAAGGCCTGAATTTTTGTCGCCCCGAGAGTTCTTGCTATCTCCTCGTATTCGGGCCCAACAGAATTGAAGACCATTTTAATGACATTTACCGCAATGCCGAAAACGACAACCCCCTGCGCTAAAACAAGGCCGGGCACTTCATAAACAACGCCGAAAAAATGACTTTCAAAAAATTCGCCGAGCGGCGTTTTGAAAAACATCAGAAGCATTGCTCCCAGCGCGACGGGCGGCGTGACAACGGGAATAAACAAAAGCGTTTCGACGGCGTTTTTCAGAGGGAATTTATGACGCGAAAGAATGTAAGCGACAGGAATTGAAATTAAAGCGGCAAGAGCCGAAGAAGAAAAGGCCGTGATGAGGGTGAGTTTCACCGCGAAGAAAATCTCATTTTTTGAAATAGTTCCCACAGAAGAACTTGTTTGCATCTGAATAATTGTTGAAATTATGAGCGCCGCGAAAAAGGCTATCGTCAGAACAAAAATAAGCCGGAAAAAAAACAGCAGGAATTTATCACGCCAGCCGCCTTCGCTCCAGAACTTTTTGATCCCTCTCATTTTCCTATTATTCTGAAATATTTGTCCGGAAGTTTATAGCATCCTCCGATTTTCGCTTCAGCGGCGAATTTCATCGCTTCGCCCTCATCCGAAATATAACCCCATTTTTTGAAGATTTTCTTCCCTTCTGCGGAGAGAACATAATTAATGAATTTGTCCGCGAGGCGCCTGTTTTTTACAAAACTTCCCACGGCAATCGCGTTATAGGAAAGACGGGGAATTCTTTCGCCCGGGATTTCTATGAGCTCAACTTCTTCCGGATTCCACGCCTTGAAAACCCGCCAGCCGAGAATCGCGTCCACTTTTCCGAGAACAGCAAGGTTTGCCGTTGACGCGCAGCCTTTGGCAAATACCACGGTGTTAGGCATGACTTTTTCAAGTAAATTGTTGTAGTCAAGAAGCTCGACGCAATAAAGGCCGAGACAGACGGTTTCGGGATTGCCTATTCCGAATCTCACGCCTTTTTTCGCCAGGTCCTCAAGACATGTTATATTTTTCGGATTTCCCTTTGGCGTTATAATCGCCGGAACAAGATACGTGCCTCTTCTTGAAGTTCCTTTCACAAGGAGCCCTTTCTCCTCGCCGATTATGACATAATCTGGCGAGCCGCACAGATAAACGTCACCCCTTTTCGTGATTTCCATCTGAGAAAGAAGATTTCCCGAACCGCTGTAAATTACGTTGACTTCAACTCCCGTTTCTTTTTCAAAATTTGCTACGATTTCATCCATCGGCACTTTTACCGCGGCTCCGCAGAAAAAATCCAGTTCCGGCAGCTCTTTTTTACCGCAGGCGCTGAAACCCAAACCAACAACTAAAACCAAACCCAGTATCCTGAACTTTTTCATAAAAACCATCCCTTATCGCATTTATATGTACATCATAATGCAAGCAAGGAGGGTTGTCAAGCCCGCCGCGACATCAGAGCGCAAAACATAATCGCGGACAGTGGATGGTATCCGTCAGGATTGTAACTGCGCCGGGCCGCGCCGACATCGCATGGAGGGTGAAAGCAAAATACGCGACGAATCAGTTCAGGCGATAAGAAGAGGCTGTGAGTTTTTTTGTTTAGCCAGTTTTTGCTGTTCCCCAAGAATGCCTTTTTCATAGGCAAGCGACAGCTCATCCGGCGTTGAAGCGCTTCTTGAAAGGAGCGCGGCGGCTTCTTGAAATCCGCATTCCATTCTGAGAAAATTGGCTTTCTGGAGATCGCAGTAGAATATTCCCCGGGGATCCGAAAATTCTTTGAATATTTTACGCACGTCACCGTTCATTTTAACGGCTGCTGACTTATGATCGAGGAACCAAAGCGTTTGCGACAGGCCCCACATGGAATAAGCCATATTCCAGCGGTCATTTATTTTTGCATATATGGAAACGGCTTTCTTATAAAGTTTCTCCGATTTTTTGAGATCTTTTTTCATTCTCGCGGCACTGCCGAGGCCGCAGGATGAATAGGCTATGCCGAATTTTTCCTTTCTCCGGGAAAAAATTTTGTTTGCCAAAAAATAGCTTTTGGCTGAAAGGGCATAGTCGCCCAGAAGCCGGGCCGTTCCTCCTATGCCGCAGAAGACATAGGCCTTCGCGGACTGACCCTTTGTCAGCGGCAGGGCTTTCTGAAAATAGTGGAAACCCTTTTTGGGGTTTCCACCGTAGCGTTCTATACCCCCGCGAGTCCAGTGCGCGAAGCCCAATCCCTCAGAATCCTTTTTTCTTTTGTATATGGAAGCGGCACGGCTGATTTGCTTCCGCGCTGTTTTAAAATCGCACAGCATCCTGTAAAGAATGGCCTCTTCGCAGAGACTGTCGGCATCGCCCGGAACGGGCTTGAGATAGTGAAGCGCTTTCGCCGGATCGCCCATCATACGGTATATCCACACAAGCAGTTTACCCGAGCGCGCGGTCGCCTTTTTATGCGCCAGAAGAGCTTTCCTGAGAGCGCGGGCATAATCGCCGGAAAAAATAAATTTTTCCGCCTGAGCGCACAAATCGATTTTCTTAAGCGCCATATATTTACCACCTTTGATTTTTGCTTTTAATTTCTTATCATAACATTGAATCGGCAGAAACGGAAATATAAATGCGAAAAAAATCCAGAAAAAATAAAGCTCCGGGGCGTGATGAACATCGCACAGGGCCCGCACGATCGCGGCCTGCCTCGGTATCCCGGAACATAGACAGTAACAGCGTAACACGCTTTAACAGACCTCTGACCTCGTATGCGGCAGCCGGCGGCGTAATACTTATTTTCCTGGCGCTCTTTTCGGCGAAACTCAGTATTTTCGACAAGGGCTGCAATATTGACGCCGGGGAATTCGGACTTTTCAGAGTCGAAGAGGCCACCCGCTACAGATACGCTAAACTGGTTTCCGAAGGCAAAAATATACCTGACCTCGACCATCGCATACAGTATCCCGAGGGCCTCAATGTCAAAAAACATTTCACCACACTTTCGCAAAGAGTCTTAGGCCTCACTCACAGGATTTTCCATTTCAAGACGCCTTTTCACAAATTCGTTGTTTATTTTATGTTCCTCTACTCCTCTCTTTCTGTCATAGCTTTGTATAAATCAGCTCGGCTCCTCGGCGGCGGAAGGATAATGGCTTTGGCGGCCTGCGCTTTTTATGCAGGGAGTTTCGCGTCAAGCTCCAGGACGATAGCCGGAGGACTCGTTGAGGAAGATTTTGCCCTGCCCCTGATGTTTTTCGCCCTGCTCTTTGTCATGAAAGCTCTCAAAAGCCGAAAGCGCGCGTACCCTATAGCCGCCGGAGCTCTCCTGGCGGGAGCCGTCAGCGCCTGGCATGTGAGCCAGTTCTTTTATCTAATCCTCACGGCCATATTATGTTTTATATACATCTGCCGAAATGAGGAACGGGACAATATTTTTAATCTCCTCGCGCCGGTTGTAGCCATTCTCACGGTGGCCGGCATAATCGTCCCCGTCCTCAGGGGAGGTTATTTTCTTCTCTCATTCAGCCAGCTCCTGGGATACGCTTTTATCCTCCTGCATCTGACAGGTCTAAAATTCCGCGGACTTATGAAAAACATTTTTTCGGTGACAACCGTCTTTCTGATACTGTCCGGGCTACTTTTCGCGGTTTCACGGCCGCTGCTCAAAGAACACGCAAAAAATTACGGCCATGTTTACACGCTCATGTTCAACAAAATACGCTATCTCGGCAACAAACCCACTTTTGAGGCCGAGGTGAAAAAACTGCCCTTTGACACAAAAGTCCTCTGGCAATCTTCTTTCGTCAGCCCCGGTATGCAATTCACAAAGGAAATTTTTCTCATCGCTTTTATTTTCGCCCTTCCCGGATTATTCGCCGGAGCCCTTAAAATAATAAAAGAAAAAGACAGCGGAGTATTTATTTCCATGGCGGCCCTGGCGGGATTCTTCATCCTTTTTCTCCTGGTAAAACGCCTTTATGTTTTTGTCATATATTTTCTGTGTATACTGCTGCCGCTTGTAACCGCCTTCCTGAAAAAAAGAAAATATTATTTCGCCGCCGGCGCGATTTTTTTCGCGGGCTCGGCCATGCAGTGGGACGCGGCCTACCTGAAACTTAAAAATGTGCCCCGGAGGATAAACACTTACAAGCAGGACCTGATAAAACACATGAATGAAAAGCTCCCCCCCGGGAGCGTTCTTCTCTGCAACATAGGCATAGCGCCCGAGATCGTCCAGAATTCATCCTTCTCAACCGTCCTCCACAATCACTATGAAGAGAAAAATATACGCGATAAAACGGAGGAATTCTATAAGCGGATGTACGGCTCCGAAAAAGATCTCTACGGCTTCGCGAAACAATACGGCGCAGAATATCTGATCTATCACTGGGAGTTCCTCTTTGATAAATCCGTGAACTCCATGCGCTATCAAGTGGACGCCATGAATCTCTTCAAAACCTGCGCCGCCTACAGACTGCATTTCGATGAAAAGAACCTGGAATATTTCACCCTGACCTATCAGAACGACTATTACCGGCTCTTTGAAATACATTCCGCCCCGGAGGATTTTCACCGTAAGGCGGCCCCTGCAGAACTTGAATACGTGCCTTTCTTCAACAGCCTTGTTTTTGAACCACAGGATAAAATACTCTATATGGAGGATATGCGTGAAAAAGGCCCTCTATTCGACGACGAATACGCCCGGGGCAAAATGGATGCGGTGTGGTCGCTGCCTCAGCTCAAAAACCGGGCGGACGCGGCCATCGCTTCGGGTAATTTTGAGGAAGCCGAAAAAATATATCTGAAAATGCTTGAAACGGATCCTTATTACAGCAGAACCAGAATAATCATCAGCGATTTTTATATGCGGTCCGGCCGGTATTCAAAAGCCGTGCCGCACACGCTCTGGCTCGTTCAAAATTATCCGTCAGCGCAAAGTTATTATTATCTGACAGAATCATTGCGGGCGAGCGGTTATGAAAAAGAGGCGCGCGACGCCGCGGAAGAGGCGCGAAAACTTTTTCCGGAAGATCCCAACTTCAAACAGTAACGCGGTATTGGGGACGGTTCCTAATAGTAAACCTTACGCCCTGTAAGCGGCTATAAGTTCTTTGACTGAGTTTTCTATCGTCTCAAATCCGCCGGACTCGATGAGCTCTTTGCTGAATATACTGCCGCCGAAAGCCGCCCCTGATGCGCCGGATGAAAAAAACTCTTTTATGTTTCCCGCGTTCACGCCTCCGCAGGCAAGCAGTTCTATATCATTGAACGGGCCCTTGATCTCTTTGAAGTAAGAGGGTCCGAAAAATTTCGCGGGGAAGACCTTCACCATTGCCGCTCCGGCAAGCCAGGCCTGATGTATCTCCTGCGGCGTCAGCGCCCCGGGGAACACGGGAACATTCTTTTTAACACACAGCCCGGCGACTTCTTTCACAAGTGTAGGCATGACAATGAATTCCGCGCCGGAATCCAGCGCTTCTTTCAGCTCGTCTGCGCCCAGCACCGTTCCCGCGCCGAGCATAAGATTTTTACCTGCTGTTTTTTTTATTATTTTCAGGACTTCGCCCGCCTTTTCGGTATTCATCGTCACCTCAAGCGTTCTCAGCCCCGAAGAAACAACACAATCGGCAAACGCGGCGGCTTTATCCAGCGGAAGGCCCCTGATGATCCCCATCAAGGGAAGCTCTCTGAATTTTTTTATGTCCAAAAGTTGCGCTCAATCCATCTCGAGGTCCACAAGACTCTCGTAGAATGCTCTGTAATTTTCTTTAGCGTCGCTGTTTCTCAGAGCCATGGCCGCCTTGGGATGCTGATTCATCATTCCGGCAATGGCGTAAGGTATGATGTAACCCCACTCTATCTTATCCCTCAGCGGGATAAATTCCTTTGATATCAGGTCCAGCAAAGGCCTTATGTTGAATTTGGGATTTTTAAGAAATCCGATGAGCAGCTCAAGGGGGCAGTTGCCGGCCGCGCGGCCTATTCCGTAGACGGTGCTGTCGAGAAAATTCGCGTTATGTATTATGGCTTCTATGGTGTTTCCGAAAGCGAGCTGCTGATTATTATGGCCGTGGAATCCCACCTCTTTACCTTTAAGATAAGTCTGGTATTTTTTAACAAGGTACTCCACCTGTTCCTGATAGAGCGCTCCGAAACTGTCAACGATATACACAGCTATCACCTTGCTCTCCGCCTGTATCTGCCGCAGGGCTTCATCCAGCTCCGGTCCCTGATCGCGCGATATCGCCATTATATTTATTGTGGTTTCATAACCTTTATCCGCGAAATCATTCGCGAGAAAGATCGCCTTGTCTATGTCTTTGACGTACGAGGCCACCCTGACCATGTCCACCGGGCTTTCAGAAGCGGGCTTCACCTCTTCCATATCCACCCGTCCGACATCAACCATAACGGATATTTTCGACTTTGATTCAATTCCCGCAGTCACCCTTTTGATATCGTCATCGCCGCAGAATTTCCACGGGCCGTACTCCTTTGACGAAAAAAGTTTGCGGGAATTCTTATATCCCAGCTCTATATAATCAGCCCCTGCTTCCGAGAGAGACTTATAGACAGCCCGCACAAAATCAAAACTGAAATTGTGCTTGTTTATAAGCCCGCCGTCCCTTATCGTGCAGTCAAAAACTTTTATCTCCGGCCTGAACATTATTCACCTCTACCGGGGGCGACAAGAAAAAAAGCCAGTGACCCCACTATGGGAAAACCAAGTATCAGCAACGCCCAGAGAAAACGCGGGATCTCGTCCAATTTCGCATGCCCCAGTCTGATCAGAGACATCACTATGAAACAAACCGCGCCTATAACCACCGCCAAAATCACCAACATCCCCAGAATACCGGGCCCTGCGCACATACCGACCTCCTTAAACCGGTTCCTCCGGTTATTCAATGTTTATAACAAAATTATGTCTTTTCTTCAAAAAATTATGGGGTATTTTATTTTGCTTTTGAATTAAATCTGAAGAATCCTGACAGTCTTGAAAAAAAACCTTTGCTCTCTTCCGGCCTCGCATGAAGAAGGTCAATCGTCCTCTGTGATGTGCGGACGGCCATGGTTCCCCGTATCCTGTTTTTGAGCTGCGGGTTCTTTTCCACAATAGCGCTGAAATCATTTTTCAAAAGCACAAACAGCTCGGCCCTGCTATCGGCGATCGCCGTTGCGTTTCTCGGTTCACCGGAAACCAGCGCGCTCTCGCCGAAATAACTGCCGGGCTTAAGTTTAGTGATGAGCTGTTCGTTTTTATCTTCGCGGGATGCCCATACGGAAACCGTTCCTTTGTAAACAATATAAAAACAATCCCCCGGAGCCCCCTGCCTGCAGATAACGCTTTTCCCGGCGAAGCTTTTTTTAAAAATGCTTTCGGCCAATTTATCCATTTCGCCGAAGGTCAGCACAGATAAAAAATTGATTTTCTTCAGCGTCTCATAAAGCCATTTGCGCTCGGGCGCGCTTAAAGGCATTAACATGCCCTTCTCCTTTTCATGATTCATCCCGCCCGTGCAGTTTTCTCATGGCTTTGCGCTGCGCGCGATCGGCGACAGTCTCTGTCACGGAATACATCACCGGCACCACAAAAAGCGTGAGAATGGTAGATGCCATCAGGCCGAATGCCACCGCCGCTCCGAGAGGCGCCCGCATCTCCGCGCCCTGGGAAGTTGTAAAGGCCATAGGCAGTATTCCCATTATGGTCGTCAGGGCTGTGATGAGGATGGGCCTGAGCCTCGCTGAGGCCGCCTGGATAATAGCCTCGTGTTTTTCCATACCCTGTTTCCGCAAGCGGTTCACATAATCAACAAGCACTATGCCGTTATTCACCACTATGCCTCCGAGTATTATAACGCCCATCATCGCGGGAACTGAAAAGGACATCCCCATAACAATAAGCCCCATTATGACGCCGATGATGGACATAGGGATGGAGAACATTATCACAAAGGGCTGTGTCAGAGATTCAAACTGTGCCGCCATTATCATATAGATCAATATCGCGGCGGCCAGAAACGCCAGCATAAGATCGATCATGGTCTCCGCCATCTGCTTGTAGGTACCGCCGTATTCCAGGAAATAACCCTTGGCCATGGGAAAATCAGCAAGGCGGACCTTTATATCAGCAACAACCTGGCCGATAGAACGGTTGGCGACATTGGCCCCGATAGTGATTTTTCTCAAACGGTTTTCCCTGTCGATCTTGAGAGGCCCGACACCTTCTTTTAATTGCGCGACGTCTTTCAAATATATGGTTTGCCCGGCCGGGGCAGGCAGAATGATATTCGCTATGTCTTCCGGACTATCGCGGTCTTCTTCGCTGAATCTTATCCTCACATCGGTCTCTTCGCCGTATGCCCTGTATTTGGTGGCGACCTTTCCCAAAAGCGCGGTTTGCACCGTCTTTCCTATCTGAGAGACTCTCATGCCGAAATGAGCCGCCCGGTCACGGTCGACAAGCACCTGTATCTCCGGCTTGCCCTCTTTAAGCGAGACGGTCACATCCCTCAGTCCCGGCACATCCTTGATCCTCTCGGCAATTCCTTTAGCGTATCTTTCCATCTCATCCAGATCCCGGCCGAAGAGTTTGAGCTCAACGGGCGTCTGAGACATACTCCCCGACATCTGACTCCCCATGTCCGAAAATTTATATGTCACGCCCTCAACCGGGGGAAACTTCTCTCTCAGCTCATCGGATATTTCGAATACCGTCCTCTTCCTCTTTTCAAGATCCACCATGCGCGACATTATCATCCCCTCATTGACATCCGCGGGCATCGTTCCCATGGCCGCGTCGGTGTCTCCGTAAGAACTGCGGCCTATCATCGTCAGCACATACATTTTTTCCGGCACATTCATAAAATCTTCAGCGATCTGCTCAACGACCCGGCTGGTCTCATCAAGGTCTGTGCCGACAGGAAAAGAGGTCATCATCATCACTATGGGCGTATCGGCCTGAGGCATGAATTCAAGGCCGGTTATCATGAGTCCGAAAAGGCTCAGAAAAAAAACTCCGAGGGCTGAAAATATGACGAGCTTTTTTCTCTTCAGGGCGAGAGCCAGCAGAGCGATGTAGCGCTGTTTGAATTTTTCGAATTTTCTTTTTTCCAGTTCGGCGGGTGCTATCTTTTTTCTTTTTTTGAAAAGAACAGAGGCCACCATCGGCACGATCGTCAGCGCGACCAGAAGAGACGATAAAAGCCCGGCGCAGACCGTCATCGCAAGCGGCCTTGATATCTGGCCCGCGAAGCCCTTTGATAGAACCATCGGCAGGAAAACCGCTATTGTCGTCAGGGTTGATGTGGTGATGGCCATCCCAACCTCCGTGGCGCCCTGCGCGGCGGCCCGCGGCCTTTCTTCGCCAGCCTCAAGCTTCCTGAATATGTTCTCTATGACGACAACAGCGTTATCAACGAGCATTCCCACCACAAGAGCGAAACCGGCGAGCGTAAAAATATTGAATGTGTAACCCATGAGATAAAGTCCGATAAAGGTCGTTATTATGGAAATAGGTATGGCTAAAAATATCCCGAATGTGGGGCGCCAGTTCCTGAGAAAAGCATAAAGGAAAAAAACGGCCAGCACACCGCCCACCAAAGCGTTTAACAGCGTGTTTTTCAGTATTTTCTTTATTATGTGCGCCTGGTCCATCACGGGGAAGAATTCTATGTCTGCCGGCATTGTCTCTTTCATCTCATCCAGCGCCTTTTTAACGCGGTCGACGGTCAGCACGGTGTTGGCGCCGGACTGCTTGGATATCATCATCAGAACAGCCTCTTTACCGTTAAGCCTGGTTATGTCGCGCTGCTCTTTATATGAATCCCTGACTTCGGCTATGTCCTTGAGGTAGATCGGCACATCGCCTGTCTTCCTTATAATGGTATTTTCCAGATCGGATATCTTTTTGTATTCGCCAAGGGTCCTCACAAAATATTCCGTATATTTTTCCGTCACCTGTCCCGCTGAAACATTGATATTATCCGCGGCCAGGGCCGAGGCGATCTCATCCATGGAAATCCCGTAAGCGTTGAGTTTGAACCTGTTTATGAGCACATTGATCTCGCGCTCGCGTCCGCCGAAGACCATGGCGCTTGCCACTCCGTCAAGCCTCTCCAGTTTCGGCACCACGCTGTCTTTTATATATTCCCTCAGCTCCATCGTATCTTTGAGTCCGATAATTCCGAAGAAAACAACAGGCATCTGCGACATATCAAATTTCAGCACCGCTGAGCTGTCGGCATCGCTGGGGATCATCATCCTCATCATGTCTATGCTTTCCCGCGCGTCCTGAGCCGCGAAATCAAGATTGGTGCCCCACTCAAACTCTATCATCACCACCGAAGATCCCTCGAGTGAGGTTGAATATATATTCTTCATCCCCTTGAGTGAGCCGCAGGCCTCTTCTATGGGCTTTGTCAGCAGATTCTCTATATCTTCCGGCGCCACGCCCTCATATCTTGTCACGACGCTGATCATGGGAAATTCCATGTCCGGCATCAGATCCAGGCCGAGGCTGAAAAAAGACACAACACCGCCCAAAACTATTATCAGCATGAGCATCGTTATGGTGACGCGTCTTTTGACGGAAAATTCAGGTATTGTCATATTATTCTACCACGATCACTTTTGTGCCGTCGGAAAGACCGTAATTCCCTTCAAGTATCACGGATTCGCCCTCCGCCAGGCCCTCGCGGATCTCAATCAAATTCTCATCCGCGATGCCCGTGAGCACTTCCCTTGATTCCGCCCGGCCATCCTTAACGATGCTCACAAATTGTTTTTCCTCGACTGAACGCACCGCCTTTTTGGGCAGCGTTAAAATACCGGAACGACGGCCTATCACTATCTCCACCCTCGCGAAAGTGCCGGGCTTCAGAAGATGGTCGCTATTGGGTATCGTCACTTCGGCTTTGATCTTTCTCGTGGCCGGATTCGCCGCCGGAGCGACTAGACTAATCGCGCCTTCAAAGCGGCGGCCTTCGTAAGCATCCGTATACGCCCTCACCTTCTGTCCCTCCCGCACTTTGACAGCGTCGGTAGGGTTCAGATAAACAATTATTTTGACCCTGTCCATGTCGGCGACAACCGCAATGGGTTCGCCGGGGGACGGAAAAACAGCGTCGCCCAGATCAGGATAGAACATTGTCAGTATTCCCTTGATGGGAGAGACAACCTCCGCGCGGCTGAAATCAAGGGCTGTTTCGTCTCTGTCAATCAGAGCTATCACTTCACCTGAGCGCAGACGGTCGCCTTCCTTCTTCTTCTTGTCAATGAGTTTGCCGGTGACCTTCGCGAAAACTTTCACTTCTTTCTCGCCGTGTATATCACCCGTGAGGGATAAAATCTCTTCTATGCCGCCCTTGGCAGCGGCCGCCAGTTTCACCCGTGTGGACTGCTCCTTGCTGCCGGACTTTCCCTTGTCTGCGCCGCAGGATATCAGTGACAAAACCATAATGCCTGACAAAGCCAAAAGAATTTTATTTTTCATTTTCATCTCCATACTGCCCCGTGGCTTTTTTTAGTTCCGCGTCGGCTATGTTCCAGTCAAAGAGGGCTGTGTAATACTGCACCTGCGCCTGCGTAAAAGCAAGCTGGGTGTCCCTCAATTCAAGGTCTGAAACAAGGCCGCGGCCGTAGCGTTTCTCTATGATAGCGAGATTCTCTTTCGCCGCCTTAACATTCTCTTCCTGGGCCCGTATCCTCTCCGAAGCGTTCTGTCTGTTCAGAAAGGCCCGCTCAACTTCCAGCTTGACGCTGCTCCTCAAAAGGCTCTCGCCCATCGCCATCTGATTAAAGCGGGATTTGGCGGCTTTGACCTGGCCGAAACTCGAGAATCCGCTGAAGAGAGGAAAGGTGAGGGCGCAGGAAACATTCCATGTGCTGTCCCAGTCATCGACAAAATTGTAGGGTTTCGTGTATTCATAGTTTCCTATGAGAGCGAGACTCGGCCGGTGTTCGGAGCGGGCGAGCTTCACAAGGCTCTCACCCATTTTTGTCCGGGTTGCGGCGCTCAAAAGTTCCGGCCTGGAGCTGAAAGCCGTTTCAATATATTCATAGAGTGACCGTCCGGTGTCGGGAGAAGCGGAAAGCTCGCCGCTGATATCCCTGCCCGCCGCTGTCGGATCATTGATGATGTTTATCAGTGATTTTCCCGCAAGGGTCAGCTCATTTTCAGCTTTTATCAGGTTGGTCCGGCTGTTTACCGTCTGCACCTTGACACGGGAAACATCAAGGCCGGATACTTTGCCCGCGTTGTAAAGCGCCTGCGTCACCTCGTAATGCCTTTCCATGACGGAAAGAGTTTCGGCGGCAATATTCTTCAAATGCCTTGCCAGCAGGACCGAATAAAAAGCCGTCTTAACATTGGAGTACAGTTCATTCCGCGCCTGACGGTAACTTTCTTCCGCGATATCTTCCCCATAACGGGCCTGCCTGTAGCCCTGTAAGATCCTGCCCCATGTGAAAAGAGACTGCGTCAGTGTCAGTTTGCCCGAATAATTATCCTCGCTACCCATTTCAAAACCCAGGATGGACGGCACTTCGGGTATCTTGGTGTATGCGCCGGAAAGCCTGATGTCGGGCATAAAAGCCCCGCGCGCCTGCCGCTTCAGGCCGGAGGCCGCAATGACCTCTTCCGAGGCGATCTTTATCATATCACTCTCGCGCGAGGCTATATCAAGACAGTTTTCAAGAGTAAGTCCCTGCTCTGCCCCACCCGCACCGGAGCTTATCGTATCCGCCGAGGCAACATTGCAGGCAACGGCTAAAGAAAAGACAAATGCTTTAATGCGGCGGGCCTTCACGCTCCCACCCCTTTAAGGAATATTTTAAGCACCTTGTCGGTGTTGCCGGCGATAGAGCGCTTTGAAAATTCGTGTATCCTCATCCCCGCGTAGGCGTGGATTATCTGTATGAGCAGCACCGCGCCTTCTATCGGCGGCATCTTCTCTATTTTATTTTCGGCTATGCCCTCTTTGACCGCCATGCCTATCGCTTCCACTATTTTAAAATAACGCTTTAAGATCATTTTTTTCTTCGCTTTGCCGAGAAGATTGCCCATGGCGGAATTTTCCATCCCGAGCGTCCTGAAGATCTTGTGGTTTTTCTCGTAAAAACTCAGATCGGCCTTTACAAAGGCCCTCAGTTTCGCGATGGCCCCGCCTTTTGTCCGCAGCGAGGAACTGACAAGCTCCTCGCCCTCTTTCAGAAAACTTTCAACGAGGGTGCTGATCATATCCTCTTTCGTTTTGAAATAAAGGTAGAGAGTTCCCTTGGCCACACCCGCTTTTTTCGCGATGGCCTCGGATGTGATGTTTTTGACGCCTTTTTCAATGATGACTTTTTTCAAGGCCTCTATTATTATCCCGCTTTTCGGCATTCTCTCTCCTTCGCCGGCCACAGCGCTAATCAAATGACTGACCGGTCAGTCATAAATTGTAAAACAAACGAAGCCTTTTGTCAACATTCGTCATCAACGCGGTTTTAGCAGGGAGCTAAATCAGCTGATTTTCTTTGTGTTTTAAGGCTATCGCTTCTGCCAGTTTGTCCAGAGCGGTAAAATCATCTTTCTGCGGCAGGCCCTTGCAGAGCACGGGCGGAATAAGCTCAACTTTTAAATTCGGTATCAGTCCCGCGATCTGCTCGACCGCCTTGCTGGCCCATCCGTATGAACCGATGACCGAGGCAAACTTCAGTTTGGGGCGCAGAGCATTGGCCAGATGGGCGGCGTAAAAAACAAGGGGATGCGGCCCCACATGAACGGTCGGAGTCCCGATCACTATTGTCGCGGCGTCAACAAGAGCAATCGCGAGTTTCCCTATATCGGTAACAGCCAGATCGAACTGATCCACGGAAACACCCCTCGCGGCCAGACCGCTGACAAGATATTCGACCATCTTGGCCGTGCTCCCGTGCATTGACACATATGGTATCACCACCCTGTTTTTAGGCGGGGATCCGGTCCAGTCGGCATAGGCGTCAAGTATGAACCCCGGCTCATCGTAGATAGGCCCGTGACTTGGCGCGATCAGCTTTAAGTCCCTTTCCATGACCTTCGCGAGATTTTTCCCTACAATATTACGAAAGGGCATCATGATCTCGGCATAATAGCGCTTGGCCGCTTCGTAAACGCGGGCCTTATC
>VMTH01000165.1 GCA_013791745.1 Candidatus Omnitrophota bacterium | reverse complement strand
TATATTCTGACCGAACTGATATCGGTCGAGGGTATATATTTGTCCGCGCCGGCGTCGTAAACGCCTCCGTCGGCCGAACCTTTCAGCCCCAGTGTTATTTTTGTCCACGGCACGGTGTATTTGTTCGTCAGCATATCAAAGCGGATCATACCGAGCTTATCGGTGCCCTGCTCGATCTGCAGCGTATCTTCATCCACAAGATTGGTGCCGTAAACCGTGATCTGTCCGGGAGAGGTCGTGATGGTTGCCGTGGGCAGCCTGATCTCAAAATTATTGGAGGCCAGCTGCACTTCGGAGGCTATCCCCCATTTAAAATAATTCCTGTTTTGCATGCGCACAACAAAAGTCTTTGCCGGTTCGGCGTATTCGGATATATCCACGGTGATGAAATAATTCTGCGGGCTCATGCCTATCGTCTGCGGCGTGTCGAATGTGAGATCCACTTTTCTCGTCACGGGATTAAAGACTCCGGATGAAAGCCAGATGTCGCCGGAATGCCCCTTAAGGTAGCCGGAAGTACCGCCGACATTATCCGGATCAGAAGCCATGGGCGGATCGAATTCAGCGTCGGCATCGCCGTCTTTCCACACTCTTATGGCCGGAATATCGCTTTCGGCGGTCTGTCCCACGTTGTCTATCTGCAGGCCCGTCCATATTCCCGTTCCCGAATTTGTCTTAAGGTCCAGCCTCTCTATGAGCCTGTTGACGGCGCCCTGATAAATGCGGGTTGAACCGTAAACATCCATTTCTATGATCCGCCGGTGCGTTTCGGGGTCAACATAGGGCTTCACTATGGCTCCCTGGATTATCATTTCCGCGGAAGTGCCCACTATCATTGGGTCTGCCGTGTCATAAGCGGATATGATAATAGGCGGTACATCGGGCGGATCCGTCACATTCACATCGGTCGCCTGCAGATAAGAGATACCCGGATGGGCAGGATCATCCGTCACTGCCCCGGCAAAATTATAACTCCACGGATTGAGCTGAGTTGTTCCGGATGATGTGAAAGAGGCCACTCCCACATAATACACCCATTCGGCAGCGGGCACGTAGGGCCTCGCCAGCGGCGGATGCCCGGTGCACACATTTCCGGCGCCGCCGGCGCCGTATGCATCCACGGCATAGACCGTTATGTCTTTGGGCTCATAAACCGTGGCCGAACCGGAATGCTGCACCTTGAAAGCCACCGCGTCATTGGGATAAACATTCACCGTCTGGATAGCCATTGTCCATCCTTTGGCCGGACGCTCGTCAGCGGCGATGGTGGGGGCGCCGACTATCTCATCATAATAATAGAAATTCGCTGACGGCGTGCCCGAAGTGATAACGACTATGTTCTGCGTCCACTGCAGAGAATTAGGCGAAAAATCGGCCGCGCCCGAATCCGATGTCAGGAGCAGCTGAGTGGCCTCGGCGGCCTTTGAGGTGTTGTCAAATTTATCCCTCAGCTCGGCCGTAAACACATAATTTGTCGCGCCGTAGTCCAGATAATTTTTAACTCCCGCGGTGATATTCCTCCCGGGCGTTATAATAACCACCTGTGAGATCTGGCCTCCGTACACTTTCACAAACTGTGAAGCTTTCGACCAGCCGTAACTGTAAAGATCGCCGTCCTCATCAACCGTTATCTCCCAGCCGGGATTGGAATTACTCTTGGTGTTGACATAGTAAAAGGAGAGCTGCGCCTGGCCTATGTTTATGGTCGCGCTGGACTTGGGCACCCACACCGATGAAGAAAGAGAAAAAGCGTATCGTCCCGCAGGTTCTGACCAGAGCTTAAAGACAACGGGATTGCCGTTGTTTACTGTGTCGTGGATAAGGGGCGACTGGTTGCCGAAGACATCCTGCAGCTCCGCCGTCATCATGTAAGAGGTGACGCCAGCCGTCAGTTCCGGCGCCGCGGTCGTAAAAGCTATTTTAGAGATCGGAGCCGGCGTCACCGTCTGGGTCTGGGAGCCGTCAGACCAGCTCTTATCAATGGCGCTGACGAGTATGCCGGGATTTCCCGTCACCTTGCAGGTGAACCAGAAATTGGTCTTGTATGTGCCGGTGGAAAAAACAATTTCCGTATCCCCCACTATCTGTCCGCCGCCGGGAGTGATGATAAAACCGTAATTTCCGGGAGACGCGTCAGACATAAGGTCGCAGAGCACATCAGCGGCCACTGTCTTTTCATTGCCGTAAACATCCTGCGTGTGAGCGGTTATTATCTGTGAGGTCGTGCCGGCGACCAGGCTGCGGGCGGGGGTCATAAAAGCTATTTTAGAGACTTCCCCTGGATCCACACGGATAGCCACGCTGCCCGGATCAATGCCGGCGCCGCCGGAGGCGGTGATTGTCCACGACGCTATGCTGATGGAATCCCATGACGCCTTTTCCTCATAATAATAGAACTTGCAGGAATTCGCGCCGTCGGGAATGAGAATACTCCAGCTTGAATAAGCCACATCATCAAAGGGTTGTATGAACTTGTTCGGCTGGCCGGGATACAGCGGATCCTCAACGCCTATTTTAAAGAAACGGCCGGGTTTGGAGGTGCCGCCTATGTTATCGTTTGGATTATTAGCGGAATTGGAAACAGGATAGCAGTAGCCGTCGCCTGTTTCGGAAATATTGTTATACTGGTCATATCTTTGCACCACAAAGGGCTCGTCAGTCTTTGACCAGCCTGAATAAGCCGCGTTGCCGCAGCTGAAAGGCGGCGGATAGCTTACTATCCTGTACTCCTTGGGGCTTCCGCCGACGGTTTTAATGTTCCCTGACTCGCCGCGGATGGCCGTGGAATACACGATCTCCACACGGGAGATATCGTTTTTAACGGTTGAGACATAAAACCATATTTCCGGCGATACGCCTATCACGCCGTTGGCGTCGGTTGTCGCGCTGGAAATAACGACTCCCGAACCGTCTTTAAGCTCCGGAGAACCGCTGTTGACGACAGTTGATATCCGGATCTCGCAAGAAAGGCCCGCAACAACCTTGGGATTGTTGTAATTATCCGCGGCCGTGCCTATTATCTTCTGCGCCTGGCCGGCCGGCACAGTTGTCTCGGCGGCTGTGGGAGAAACAATAAATTTGTTGAGCGCGCCGGCGGTCACCGTTATATTGGAAACCTGGCCGTATTTTGAAGTGTAGAAAGTGTCGTGCGCCTTCAGCCACCTGCCCGTTCCCGCCCGGAACATGGAAAGGTTGTTAAATGTTTTCTGTCCGTAATCCGAAGTCAGATAGGTGTAGTTGGCCGGCAGAGAGGCGGGGTCGGTGGGATCGGAATCCGTATCAGATGTAAAATCTATTGTGCCGGTATAGTTTTTATTTCCCACCCATGCGCCGTATTTGTCGTAAGAACCCGTGCAGGTGTTGCTGTAATCATCCCTGGCTTTCACCGTCACATTAAAGAGTTCTCCGGCATTGAGATTAGACGGTACACCCGTAAGAGCGAAATTCGTGTGCGCGGCGTTATTCACGATTATGGAAGAAGTCACGCCCGTCGAGAAACCCTGAGCGTAAGCGTATATCTTACTGCCTCCGGCCACAACGGAAGTTTTGAGCTTAGACGCTGTAATAAGCTGGCCGCCGGTATCTATCCTGATGGGCACACCATTATTTATCGGGCTATCGTTAGGGTCGCTTGTGGCAAAACTCACCCATGGCCGGGTATCAGTAGCAATATTGTAGTAGCTATCCGTCAGATAGACCGTGAACTGTTTTGACTCATTGGCTTCCTGCGCGGCCGGTGTTCCGGTCATGCCGTAACCTTCCACAAGAGTCTGGTCGGGCAGTTTGACGGCAAGCCGGTCCCCGGAGCCGGCAATCACATTTACATTGGGAGTCGTGTAATCATAAGTGTTCAGCGTTTCGCTTATTTCCTTAGCATAAACATACCAGTTTCCGCGGGTAACCATTTCAATTTCAAAAGCAAACTGGCCCGCCGCAAGCGGCAGGGTGTCCGGATGCACGTCATATGGATCATTTGTCACAAGGCCGATACTGCAGTTGGTTGACACCCTGTTGTAATATTCATCAGCGGCGTAAACCGTGGCATTGAACGCGGCGCCCGCCGTCTGCTGGGAAGGAGAACCCGATTTTCCGCCGTTCGTGTAATCTCCGGGCTTGTGGTTTTCACCCGGTAGTATAACAAGCAGCCTGTCAATTGGCGCGGCATTTACATTGAATACGGAAGAAAGATCCGCGGTATAGTACGGCGGGTTTGTGTCCGCATCCTCCGCCAGAATCGTTGCCGTGGCGGCTCTTAAAAGCGTGACCATAAACTGCTTCGTTCCGCTTACAAGCGTATCCGACGAGGGCTCAGTATCATAAGGATCGGAGGTCGTAACCCCCACAACGGGATTCGCCGTGGGATTGACGTTCCAGTACTGGTCAACGCAGTTCACCCTGATCGGATAAGCCACTCCGGCTGTCGGCGTGGAATAACCTCCGGTCTTGCCGGATGCGGTGCCGGCAGCGCCCGACTCGCCGTCCAGAAGAACCTGGAGTTTCACGGCCGGGCCGTATCCTATGAGAATATCGCCGGAAGTGTAATATGTCAGTTTCCCTACCGTCGCCGTGTCGGAGGAAGTGATCCTCTGATAACCCTTCGTCTTCATCGTTATGTCAAATGTTTTGAACCCCGCAGTGAGAGCGGCATCGGCGGGCTCGTCGTCATAAAGATCGGTCGTGTCAATCGTTACCATCGGCGCGGTGGAGGTCTGGTTGAAGAACTGGTCGCAGGCCATAACGGTAACGGTGAATTTCGCGCCCGCCGGTTGGTTTGAAGGCGAACCGGATTTCCCCCTGTTCGCCACATCTCCCGGCTTGTATGTTTCCCCGGGAGTCAGGAGTATGAGTTTCTGCGCCGTGTAGGGATTGACCCTGACAACGGAAGAAGTGTTCGGGGCGTAAGTGCCGGATGCGCTGACCGTCTGAGTTGAATAATAAGTGCCTATCCCGCGGGAAGCCGTCTTGATCGTCACAAGGAAAGTCGTTGTTCCGGCCCCAAGAGTCACATTGCCGGGGTTGGTGTCGTTCGGATCCGATGTGACGACGGCCGCAACGGGCGAAAATCCGGGGTTGATATTCCAGTAATAATCGCAGATATTGATCGTCGCCGTAAAAGCGGTGCCCGCCGTCTGCTGTTTGGGCTGGCCGGATTTCCCTGTAAGAGATCCGGGTATCGCCGTCTGGGTGGGTAGCAGCACCTGCCATTTCGACGGAGCGCCGTATTTCACATGAAGAACTGAAGATGTCCCCGCCTCAAAAGTATAGCCCGTGTCATAAGCGTAAATTTCCCAATCACCTTCGGTGACAAGGCGCATCGTGAAGTTTTTCGTGCCCGCGGTCAACTGCTGGCTCGTAGGATCATAGCCCCAGTCCTTATCATAGGGATCGGATGTTTCCATGTTGACAAGGGGATTCGGAGAAGGATTGCTGACAAAATTCCAGTAATCGTCCACGGAATTGACCGTTACCGTGAACACGACTCCGGCCGTCTGCGTCGAAACGCCGCCCTGTCTTCCTGAAATCGTTCCGGGGGCTGAACTTTGAGTCGGCAGAAGAACCTGAAGTTTGGACGCGGAACCCGATTGAACCGCCACCGCCTGAGATTCATCGGAGGCGAGATCCGCGCCGGCCGCGGTCGAAGTATATATCTTCCACTGGTTGCCGACGCCTGAGGCGTCATTTGTCACGAGAGTCGCCGAGAAAACAGCCCTTCCGTTGGAAAGGCCCTGCGAAGCCGGCGGGTCAAATCCATAGAGATCATCATAAGGGTCTTCCGTCCAAATCTTGACGGTATCATTCGCCGAATAATTCCTGTTCCACCAGTCGTCCACAGCGAGAACCGTCACGCTGAAGGCGGCGCCAGCCGTCTGAACGGAAGGAGGTCCCGTCCTTCCGTAAGGCAGCGAAGCGCCCGGCGCTCCGATCCATTCGCCCGGATTATGGCCCACGCCCGGAACAAGAACGAGGAGTTTTGTCGCCGTGTTCGTGTCAACCTTGACGGCAGGCGTCGTGTATGAGGTAAGAGAAGCCGCTTCCGCTTTGACCCATGAAGACTGCGCCCTCACGAGCGTAACGACAAATGTCGTTGTTCCGTCAACAAGGCCTTTCTGCGCCGGTTCTATGTCAAACGGGTCCTGAGTGGTGATTGTCACCGTCGGTGCCGCCGAAGTGTTTATGTTCCAGTTGCCGTCAACGGCATAGACGGTAACGGTAAAGGCCTCTCCCGCCGTCTGATTTATTGCGGATCCGCCTTTCCCGGAGGTTGTTCCCGGCTCATAAGTCTCATTCGGCGCAAGACAGAGAAGTTTTGTCGCCGCGGCCGGATTGACCTTCACCTTCGCCGTCTCCGATGAAACAAGAGCGCCGTCGGTATTGGACGCTGTTATCGTCCATGAGGTATTGGCGGTTTTAAAAGTGAAATTAAAGGTTCTGCTCCCGGAAGTGAGCGCGGCATTCCCCGGGAGAACCGCGTTCGCGTCTTCACTCGTTATCGCCGCAGTCGG
>VMTH01000164.1 GCA_013791745.1 Candidatus Omnitrophota bacterium | reverse complement strand
TTCACATGATTCCTCACCAGCGGAAAAACGATCTTCCCTATATCAAGTTTTTCGCCTATCACAGTTTTATGCATGTCGCACCGCCTTTATTTTTTTCGCTATTTCCGCGCATATTTCTTCCTCTTTCCTGCCGGCCGTGTCCACACAGATATCGCAGTCGGCATAAAGTTTTTTTCTCTTTTCGTATTTCCTTCTCAGTTCCGCGAGGGGATCTTCCACATTGAGAAGAGGCCTGTTCTTATCTTTTTTGATCCGTTCAAAAAGGATTTCCGGCTTCGCTTTCAGATAAACTATTTTTCCCTTTTTTCTCAGGTCCTTGATGTTCTCACCATTCAGCACTATTCCTCCGCCGGTTGAGATCACAAGGCCGTCCAGAGCAGAGAGGCATTTTACGAGCTCCCTCTCCATTTGGCGGAAGAGCGCTTCACCTCCGTCGGCGAATACGTCTTTTATCTTTTTTTTGGCGGTCTTTTCTATATGAGTATCCATGTCAAAAAATCTCATCCCGAGTTTTTCGGCTAGGATTTTTCCGATCGCGGTTTTTCCCGAACCCATCATTCCCGTGAGCGCTATGTTCATTGTGCTATCACAGATTTTTCTGGGAGGCAGGCCTCCAATATTCCTTTATCCTCTCGCAGTAAGTCTTGAAATTCATGAGCAGGTCTTCCATGCAGTCGCCGCCGAGTTTCTCCATAACGGCGTTGGCGGCCTCTATCGCTATGACCGCCTCGCCGATGACGCCCGCGGCCGGCACGACACACACATCGCTCCTGACGATCTGAGCGTCCACATTTTTTTTGGTTTTAATGTCCGCGGATTTGAGAGGTTTCATGAGCGACGGTATGGGCTTGATGGCCGCGCGTATAAAAACGGGCATGCCGTTTGAGACGCCCCCTTCCACGCCTCCGGCGTTATTGCTTTTTCTGTAAAAGGAAAGTTTCTCGTCGTAATAAATGGGGTCATGCACCTTTGAGCCCGGGAGTGTCGCCATGCGGAAGCCCCTGCCTACCTCAACGCCCTTCACAGCCGGCACCGACATGAGGGCTTTGGCGAAACGCCCGTCAAGGCGGTTCTCCCAGATGTCATAACTGCCGAAACCCGGAGGAAGCCCCCAGATGACAACGGTGAAAACGCCCCCCAGAGTGTCGCCTTCCTCCTTCGCCTTGTCAATGGCTTTTATCATTTCTTTTTCAACATCTTTGTCCAGGCAGCGCACGGCTGACGATGCCGTCTTCCGCACGACATCGTCATAATCATATCTGGCGGCTTTGCCGCGGATACCGCCTATTTCTTTTGTGAAAGAATGTATTCTTATTCCGAGTTCGCTCAAAAGTTTTATGCACACGCTCCCGGCCGCCACGCGCGCGGCCGTCTCTCTGGCCGAGGCCCTTTCAAGAACATCCCGCAGGTCTTCCCTTCCGTATTTTATCAGGCCGGCAAGATCGGCGTGGCCTGGGCGGGGTTTTGTCAGAATAAATTCTTCCGACCTGTCTTCCGCTTTCTCGGACATTATGCTTCCCCAGTTTTCCCAGTCTTTGTTTTCTATGAAAAAAGAGACTGGGGAGCCTATCGTCTCGCCCCATCTCACGCCGGAAATTATACGGGCGTGGTCTTTTTCTATGGTCTTCATCCTTTCGCCGCGGCCGTAGCCCGTCTGACGGCGCGCGAGATGAAAATCAATATCCGAGCTTTGTAATTCAAGACCCGCCGGAATGCCGTTTATTATAACGTTGTACCCCTTACCGTGCGATTCACCGGCTGTTTTATACTCTATCATCTTTTCCTCCCTGTCATTAAATTAAGGACGTCCCCTTTTCCGTGTCATAGATCTTTTTTCACCCTGTCTTTCATCAATTCCACAGGCGCCTTCTCACCCGTCCAGAAGGTGAAAGAATCAGCCGCCTGGTAAACCAGCATGTTAAGGCCGTCCTGACGGCGCAGGCCCCTCTCCGCGGCCGCTTTGAGGAGAGGCGTCTCCCTGTTGTAGATGCATTCAAAAACATAAAGGCCTTTGTGCAGGATATCGGAGGGAAGAGGGATCCGCTCGTCGGCCATGCCCAGAGGCGTGGCGTTGACCAGCACATCACAGTTCTTCAATTCCATAAAGTCATCGCTTATAAAAACCGCCTGCGCCGGAGCAAACCTGTTCAAGCGCTTTATGAGATCCCGCGCTTTTTCAGCGTCGGGGTCTTTTATGAATATCTTCCGCGTGCCGGACTCCGCCAGAGCAAAAGCCGCGGCTTTCGCCGCGCCGCCGGCGCCGAGTATAAAAATGTTCCTGTCGTGCGGATTGATATCCTCTTTAAGGGCTTTGAGAAAACCCGAAGAATCCGTGTTGGTCCCTGTCCACCTGCCATCAACATTCTTAGCGCAGTTGACTGCCCCTATGCTGGCAGCGCCGGGCGACACATCATCAAGATAGGCCGAAATTTTTTCTTTATAGGGAAAGGTTATGTTAAAGCCGCGGAGTTCATCCATGAGTTTTTTTATGTCGTTATCAAAATTCCCCGGCTCTACCGGGTAGAGGCCATAGCTCCAGGGGAGAGAAAGTTTTTCAAAGGCGCCGTTGTGGATCGCCGGCGACAGGGAATGCGCCACCGGCCATCCGATGAGTCCCGTTTTCATTGTTTCTTTACTCACTTTCCGTTCTTTGCCCCGCATTCTCAATTATTATTCTCCCCGCACTCCTCGCTGAATGTTTTTTATCTTTCTTTCGGTTCATTTCATCATAGCACGATAGCATACTTTTTTAGGCACAATTAGAACTTTGCTATGAGACTTATTCTTTGGGTGGTACCAAGGCCGGAATATGGAACAATGGCATAATCAAGGTCGTAACCTAAGACTTTTATCCCTATGCCGCCGCCGAGGCCGTTCTGCTCGCTGATTTTATTGTTTGATAAACTACTATCCGAACTATAAAGTGTTTCAACCGCCTGGAACAGATAACCGGCTCTCAATGCAAAGAAATGCATCGGCCAAAACTCTGTCCCGAAACTTACAGTTCTTTTTTTATCCACTGGCTCATAGCTGATATCCATTGCCAGATTAAAAGCTCCTACAATTCTGTATGAAGTTCCCGCGGTTATGCTTAACGGAAGTGAATATTTCTCGTCAATAAATTTCATCTTCGGGCCGAGATTCCGAACAGCCATGCCTAAACTCATTTTTCCGGAAACTTTGCGCGTCCCGCCTATGTCAAACGCAATCCCGTCAGCTGTCTCATCAGCTATTG
>VMTH01000163.1 GCA_013791745.1 Candidatus Omnitrophota bacterium | reverse complement strand
GTCCCAGTCGTCTTCGGCAAAACCGTCCTCAATGGAGATGATGCCGTATTTCT
Organism: Candidatus Omnitrophota bacterium; assembly: GCA_013791745.1. Classification (NCBI taxonomy): domain Bacteria; kingdom Pseudomonadati; phylum Candidatus Omnitrophota; species Candidatus Omnitrophota bacterium. The sequence goes on along the minus strand of VMTH01000163.1, from coordinate 32,521 downwards.
TCACCCATCTTTCATACAGGTCTATGAGAGCCTCCGCGCTGAGGACTTTTTTCGGCTTTTCTCCGGCGAGGACATATTTTCCGTTCTTGTAGATCTCGGAAGCCGCCACATCAAGCACTATCGCCACATCCCTGCCGGGCTTATAGCCGGCTTCTTTTATCGCGCGCGTTATAAATCTGAGAGCGTCTTCGTTCTCTTTCAGGTTCGGGGCGAATCCGCCCTCGTCGCCGATGGAGGTTGAAAGACCTTCTTTTTTCAGGATGCTCTTGAGTGTGTGATAGACTTCGGTACCCATCTGCATTCTTTTTTTGAAAGTTTTTCCGCCCACGGGAGCTATCATAAATTCCTGCACATCCACATTGTTGTCGGCGTGAGCGCCTCCGTTGAGTATGTTCATGCACGGAACGGGGATTATCCAGCCTTTCAGTTTTCCGGGAAAAAGCGACCTTAAATGCTTATAGAGCGGCTGCTTTTTGGATGCGGCGGCCGCACGGCACACGGCCATGGACACGCCGAGTATGGCGTTGGCGCCCAGTTTCTTTTTTTTAGGAGTGCCATCGAGCGCTATCATCGCTCCGTCAACCTTCCTCTGATCAAGAGCGTTCATGCCCTTAACGCGTTTGGCGATTTTGGCCACATTCGCCACGGCCTTGAGAACGCCCTTGCCTTTATATGCTTTTCCGCCGTCACGCAATTCCAGCGCCTCGTGCACGCCTGTTGAGGCGCCCGAAGGCACCGCCGCGCGTCCGAATGAACCGTCGGAGAGCAGAACATCCACCTCCACCGTCGGATTTCCCCTTGAATCAAAAATCTGCCTGCCTGTCACCTTACTGATCTTCAGCACTTTTCCTCCTAATCTCTTCTCTCAATAATTTCAACATTAAACTTTTACGGCAGACGCCAAAATGACCCATTATATTTTTTCAAGGGCGCTTTTTCTTATCCAGCCGCTTGAGGCGGCGACTCTCACAAAGAGCCAGCCTTCTTCCTCGTCGTAAATGGCGGCCTTCATCCCCGCGGGAACAGAGGCTATAACTTTATAGGAAGCGCCGGGGCCGCTCTGCATTCCCTCCTCCCTCATGACGATACCGTAACCGCCCGTTGGGCCGCCGTTCATTTTAGCATAGAGAGCGCCCCATGCGAAAGCTCCTGTCACAAAAAGAGCTGCCGCAAGCCAGAGAGACAATTCGCTTTTTGTGAAAACATGCAGCATAGCCGCGAAGAAGAAAAGCCATGTGACGACGACGACAGCCGTCCTGAATTCATCCTCCGTGAAAAGATCCCCGAGTGACGCCAGGGCGCTTTGCGGGACATCCGGAAGGCTCAGCTTTTCGCCCAGCACCTGCAAATTATAATTTATGTCGCGGGATCTCGGACTGAGTTTTTTCGCTCTCAGGTAATAAAGGCGCGCCTCGGGGTATTTGCCCATTCTGAAAAGGCAGTTCCCGGCGTTATAACAGTCTTCCCAACCGCCCTGATCCGCATCTATGCGGCTTTTATAAAATTCAAAAGCCCCGCGCCAGTTCTGTTTCTGGTAGAGATCTTCTCCCTCATCAGCGGCGGCAAAAGGCACAAAAATGGTCGCGGCCAGCATCATCGCCGCAAAAACGGGCGTATTGGGGACGGTTCCTAATAGCGTGATAAATTTGCGCGTGAGGCGAGCGGTAAAGCGTTTTATATTTTTCATAGGTGTTTTTTCAACTTCTTCAAGAGAACCAGCGCCTCTTCTTTCATCGTGGAGGGATCCGTGCCGCAGCCGGATGGCGAAAATCTTTCGCTCTGGCATTTCCTCACAAAAGCGGCGAATTCATCTCTGACGGTCTTGGAGACGGCGGCTAATGCCGTTTGGGGAGAACAGCCGCGCGGCGCATTCGAGCGTTCCCGGATAAAATTAAACAAAGCGTTTTCAATCCCGCCGCAAAGGAGCTCCCTCTCGGAAGGGAGCCTCAAAATCGCCGCGCGGTAGCGGCTGAAAGCCGTCCCCCGCGCCAAAGCCGATGAGGGGATTATCTTTTCGGCGACTCGGTGCTTCACCGCCAGAAGCATGAAGAAAACAACAGCCGGAAAGGCCGACAGCAGCACAAAATGAGCGGCTATAAAACCGCCTCCCGAAGGGCCTCTGACAGCTTTAATATATCTGATGTCCTTTCCCAATTCCTTGAAAAGCAGGTTTTCCGGAGCGGATGCGGTTCCCAGGGCGGCCTTGCCGACCTTCAGCCGGATTTCTTTTGTGCGAGCGGCCTCGTATTTTCCCGAGGACGGATCAAAATAGGGATATTCCAGCTCCGGTATCATCTGCTCACCCTCGACACGCGGCACAAGAACGAGCTGAAAAGTTTTGCTCCCCGTAATTTTATAATTATCCTTGCTTATCTGCTGGGATGAGATGATATCGTAACGCCTGAAATTCGCGAGGTCCGGAAAATCCGGTTCCGCGAGCGAACTTATGTTCCCCTCGCCCTCAATCTTCAGCGTGAGATTCACCGCCTCCCCGACGCGGAGAGTTTTCTTGTCCGTTGAGGCGGATGCGGAGAATCTCCCGACGGCTCCTCGGTAATTATCAGGTTTACCCTTTTGAGGCAGACTTTTTACATCCAGCCGCAAAGGGCCGCTTTGCAGGACTTTTCTCCGGCCGCCGCCGAAAAAACCGGCGAAGAAATCGTTATTCCCTCCCGGGAAACTGGATTCCACTATTTCAAGCCGCGCCTGTTCAAACTGGAACGCCCCTTTTGTTATCGGAAAAATAACGCTTTTAATTTCCGTCACCGAATAATTCCTGCCGTCCACGACTTTATTATAGCGCAGGGGAGGAGGCAGGTCCTCTTTCAGAAATCCGTTGAACGAAGGAAGCGACAGGCCGGGATTCTGTACCAGGTTCCTGTCGGCGTAAAAAAGAAAACTGTAATAGACCGGCTCGCCGGTGTAGCAGGAGGCCTTATCCAGCTTCTGCTCTATCCAGAAGGATTCCTGACGGGGGCTTTCACCGCTTCCCGCCCTCACCTGAGAGGAGACCGGGCGCACTTCCACGCTTATGGCCGGGGTCGTGTGGGTTTTGCCTTTGTATTCTATCTGAAAAGACGGTATCGTCAGCCGCCCCGTTCTTTTCGGGACGAGAATGTACTTATGCTCGCTGACCGCCGACATTTTTCCGTTCACAAATGAGACGTTCTGCGAAGTGCCAGACGAATAGACGTCAAAATCGTCCAGCGGAGGAAGCTGCATCCCCGGAAGCCTCGCGCCCGAGCCCGAGGCGGAAATCGTCAGAGTCAGCTGTTCATTGAGCCCTATGTTCTGTGACGACACCGAGGCGCTTATATTCAGATCCTCGGCGGCAAGCGGCGCGAAATTCAAAACAAGAAGCGCCGCCGCCACGCAGAAAGAGCCGATCAAGCCGGACGGTATCCGGAGCTGCAAGTCCGCCGGGGCGGGCTGGCCATTATCCGCGACAGATGGTCTTATAGTCAAACGAGACGCTACCCGTAGACGGCCGCTCAGGTATGCGCTTCGCTGCCAATTCGCTCGGGGCACTGGGCAAACCCCCTCGCTCATATGGCCCGCTCCGGATAGCGTCTCGCCTGACAGGCTTTTCCTACTTATCATTCTACCAGTCCTGACTCACTGCGGGCATCTTCTGTTTTTCCTGTTTTTTCCTGCCGCTTTTTTCCATATCGTCCAGCAGATTCATAGCGCGCTGCATATCGTCCTCGGACATATCCCCTTCCTTCTCCTTATCCTTCTCGCCGTCTTTTTTGCCGCTGTCTTCGGATTTCTGACGCAGCGCCATCTCAAGGTTGTGCAGAGCGTCTGAAGAAGACGGATCAGCGCGCAAGACGCGCCGGTAAAAGCTTATCGCCTCGTCAATATCCCCTTTTCTGTAGCAATTGTTCGCCATATTGTAAAACAGGTCTTCCTCCATACGGGGATTCTCAAAAGTCGCCGCTTTCCTGTAATTTTTTTCCGCATCGTCATGTTTCTCCATAAAATAATAAGTGTTGGCCAGATTATAGTAGGCCGCCTCTGACGCTTTCTTTTTGAGCGCCTCCCTGTAATGTTGTTCGGCTTTGAAAAAATCCCTGTTCCTGAAATCCCTGTTCCCGCTGGAAATATCATCCGCCATGGACGGCGCGGCGATCAAAAGAAGGAGGATGAGCGCGGGTGGGATATTATCAAGGAACGTTTTTTTACGCGTTATAAACGGAAGAAGGAAATCAGCTATCATAAAAAATAGAGCGGCGGCCAGCGGAATGGGATATTTTTTCTCCAGCGACGAGGAAAAAGATTCGCCCATAAAATCCTTGTCCATTGAATTGATGGCGTCGGCTATCTGCTCTATGTCCCTGTTGGCGGGATCAAAAGGAAAATAGCGCCCTTTGGTGGCATTGGCTATTTGCAGGAGAAGAGTCTCATCGCGGCGGCTTATTACGGTTTCGCCCTTTTCATCTTTTTTGTAGCCCGTCACCTTTCCGTTGTCGTCTTTGACTGGAATGGGCTCGCCCTCGGGAGTGCCGACGCCTATGACAAAAACCCTTATGCCCTTGAGTTCTTTCACAATGGAAGCGGGATCCCCCTGCAGATTCTCGCCGTCCGTCAGGAGTATGACCGCCCTGGAATTTGTATCGTCCTCAAAGCTTTCCGCGGCTTTGGACAGAGCCTCGGATATGTTCGTTCCCGGATAAGGTATTTCTCCGGCGCTTATCTCGTCTAAAAACATCCTCAGCGACGCAAGGTCTCCCGTGAGAGGACAGATCGTGAAGGCCCGTCCGGCAAAACCCACAAGGCCGTAACGCTCTGAGCGCAGAAGAGACAGGATATATTTGATCTTCGCTATTGACGCTTTAAATCGCGTGGGTTTTATGTCCTCGCAGAACATGCTCGACGACACATCAAGAGCTATCATCACGGAGCTGGATTTTTCCTCCACTTTTCTGCTGACAAGTCCCCAGCGTGGGCCGGCCAGAGCCGTGACAAAAAAAGCGAAAGCGAGAGCGGCCGATATCCGCGCGAAAATTCCGGCGCGGGGGCGGAAAGATGTGAGTTTTTCAAAAAATGAGGAAGACGCGTAAACAGAACATCTCTGCCTTCGGGCGCGCCATTCAAAAACAAAAAAGAGCGCTATAAAAGGCAGCGCTAACAGAGCAAACAATATTTTCGGGTTATCCCATATCATATCAGGGTATGCTCCTTATCAGCGCGAATCTCAAAATCATCGCCGTCACAAATAAAACGAAAGCCGCGTTCATAAATAATGACGCGTATTCCCTGTATTCAACAAAGGTGCTGGAAAGTATCTTTGTTTCCTCGAGCTTATCTATCTCGGTGTAAATCTCGCTCATGGCCTTTTCAGATTCCGCCCTGTAATATTTGCCGGATGTTTCATCGGCTATCTTTTTAAGCAGCGTTTCGTTGAGGTCATCATCTATTCTTCCCATCACCTGTCCGAAAACCGGATGATCTATCGGGATCTGCGACGCTCCGCGGCCGCCGACGCCTATGGTATATATCTTTATCCCTATGTTCTTAGCGAAATCCGAGGCCATCTCCGGCGATATCACGCCCCTGTTGCTGGCTCCGTCGGTGAGCAGGACTATGATTTTTGAAACAGAGGCGCTTTTCGCCAGATGTTTTACGGCGACGCCCAGTCCGTCGCCTAGGGCTGTGCCGTCTTCGCCCGTCATACCCGCTTTTATGCCGGATACAAGGCGCAGAACGGCTTTGCGGTCAAAGGAGAGAGGAGACTGCATCATGGCGACTCCGCCGAAAACGGCCAGCCCTATCCTGTCAAAATCCCTTTTCCTGATGAAAGAGGCGGCTTCCTTCTTGGCCGTTTCCAGCCGGTTGGGTTTCAGATCGACGGCGTTCATGCTCAGCGATGTGTCCATGACAATGAAAATATCCCTGGCATTTTTGACCTCTTCCTTTCTGTTGATGCCTTTCGCGGGGCGAAGGCCGGCGATAAAAGCCAGCACTATCGCCGCCAGATAAAGCCCCCGCCATATATGTGGCAGAGCGCTTGAGATCCCCCAGCGCGCGAGCGAATCAGCTCTTGAATAATAAACCGATTCGCTTTCCTTGTTTCCGAATATCATCCAGAAACACAGGGCCAGAAGCGGCAGAAAAATCAAAAAATAGGGGTTGAGGATTTTCATGAGCTCCCTCTGCCACCTATTCCGGCGAAGGAGCAGGCGTCTTTGAAAAGTTTATCGATCTCCCTCTCATCAAAACTCTGTCCCGCGAATTTCGCGAGGTCGCAGGAACGGAGAAAAGAAACGGCTTTAAGCCTTTCTTCCGTGCTGAAAGCTCTTTTCTTCAACTCTGCGTCTATTTCGCTCGTGTCCAGGAATATGGCCGGAAGGCCGCGCTTCTTTTCAAGATATATCCTGAAGGTATCGGACAAGCCGTCGAGAAGTTCATTGACAGGGGTGTTCCTGTCAAGAGCGTCAAGAGCCGAGGCGTACCACTCTTCAGGGCTCATCTGTTCTTCAGGAGAGACAAGGACTTGTTTCCGCCTCAGGAAATAATAGGCCGCGGCTAAAGCGGCAAGCAGCGCTATGAGCGCGATCAGTTTGGGAAACGCCCCCCTCTTCTGCGGCCGGAGCTTTTTTATTTCGGCCTCGGCCTCCCCCAGACGGCCCTTTACAAAAACGCCGAAAGGCTCTCCTCTCACGACGGCGCTTGAGATGACGAATTCCGGTGAGGGCACCGTCACCTCGCCGAGATCAAAGAAACGGAGCTCAAAACGCGCGTAGTCGTTTTGCGCGCCTTTTTGGTGTTCCGCGAGAGAAAATTTTATGTTAGCCGACGCGGGGAGTATTATGTTTTCCACCTTCTGATGAGCCTCTTTCGTTATGACGGCGTTCAACTCAAAGAGCCCGCCGATAACCGTGTGCGTGGAAGAAGGGATGAGGATGACCGCGCCTGAAACGGCGGATTTAGAAGCCGCGGCGTCCGCGGCGAAGGCCGGACAAAGGCAGGCGAAGGCCAGCGCTAAAACAGCAGGTATCCTCATCTTCTCCTCGACCTCGTCCTGAAAAGATTCAGGAGCGGCGGCACATAATCGTCGCCGGTGGAGAGCTTCAGGAGATCGCATCCGGCGGAATTAAAAAGAGAATCCAGCATGCGCTCTTCCGCGCTCAACCTCTGGGAAAATATTTTTCTTGAAGCGCGGGATGAAAAATCGGCGAAACAGCGTCGGGCGCTGACGCTGTCTTTTATCCTGACCATCCCGCATTCAGGAAGCGTCACCTCGGATCTGTCCCTCACCCTCAAGCCGATCACATCGTGTTTTGAGGATAATATGCGCAGTTTCCGCGCGTCGTCCAGTGTGAAGAAATCGCTGAAAACAAAGATTATGCTCTTTTTACCGAACACTCTGGACGCGAACTCAAGAGCCCCCTGAATATCCGAGGCCCGGGCCGTGGGTTCGGCGTAAAGCATTTCCCTGATTATCCTCATTATGTGGAAGCGCCCTTTCCTCGGCGGTATATATTTCTCTATGCCGGAGCTGAAAAGAATGAGCCCCGCTTTGTCGCCGTTTCTCGCCGAAGTCCAGGCCAGAAGAGAGGCCACTTCCGTCGCGTATTCCCTTTTCATCTTCTCGGAAGTGCCAAAGTGCATGGAAGCGCCTATATCGAGCATGAAAACGACGGAAAGCTGGCGCTCCTCGGTGAATTCCTTGATATAGGGGGCGTTCATGCGCGCGGTGATGTTCCAGTCTATGCTCCTGACATCATCGCCGGGAGCGTATGGGCGCACCTCGGAGAACTCTATGCCCTTTCCCTTAAAGGAAGAGGCGTATTTTCCCGTGAAGAGCTGCTGGGCGAGAAACCTCGCGCGGAGCTCTATCTTCAGGACTTTTTTTAATATCTCTTTCTCACTTATCATACTTGTGAGCGGGGAATGATGCCGCTAAAAATCTGAAAGCCATAGATATTTTTACGGCACTTCAACAACTGATAGGAGCTCGGAGATTATTTTGTCCGGCGTCTGGTTTTCGGCTTCGCCCTCATAGCTGAGGATGATCCTGTGGCGGAACACATCCCTGGCGACGTCTTTCACGTCTTCCGGTATGACAAAACCCCTGCCTTCTATGAAGGCCTTCGCGCGCGCGGCGTAAACAAGATGCAGCGTTGCCCTCGGCGAAACGCCCCATGCCAGCAGCGCCTTGAGTTTTTCCAGTCCGAAATTCTCAGGATGCCTCGTGGCGGCGGCCAGATTGACGCAGTAACTTTTTATCTTGTCGTCAATATATATCTGCTCGATGAGTTCCTGGAGCATAGTGACATCTTCTTTCGTAATGACCTTATCAACCTTCGGGAGCTTCTTTATCCCCACCCTTTCTATGATATCCTTCTCCTCGTCTATTCCCGGATAATCTATGACGACTTTCATCATGAACCTGTCTATCTGCGCCTCGGGCAGAGGGTAAGTCCCCTCCTGCTCTATCGGGTTCTGCGTGGCCATGACAAAAAAAGGCACGGGAAGCATGTGTGTCGTGTCCCCTATCGTCACCTGCCTCTCCTGCATGGATTCGAGCAGAGCCGACTGCACCTTGGCCGGGGCTCGGTTTATCTCGTCGGCAAGGATGAAATTCGCGAACACGGGCCCCTTCTTAACGGAGAACTTCCCCTGGGCGGGATGATATATCTGCGTGCCTATGATATCCGCCGGAAGAAGATCCGGCGTGAATTGTATCCTCTTGAAATCCATGTCAAGGCTCTGGGCAAGAGTGCTCACGGCCAATGTTTTCGCCAGCCCCGGCACGCCCTCGACAAGGACATGGCTGTGGGTGAAAATCCCTATGAGCAGCCTTTCCAGAAGCTCATCCTGCCCCACGATGACGCGGTGGAGCTCTCTGATGATGTTCTTCACCTTCACGTTCTCGGCAAGCACTTTCTGATTCAGTTCATTTACATCCATATTTCCCTCCATTTATAACCCTGCTTCTTAAATGCATGAAAAATCTTCAAATCTCTCTTGAAAATTGTCAAGACAGCGTCCACAAAATAGTCGTGTTAATATTTTCCGCAAATTAAATACCATCAGTCTTTGCTCATAATTTACTCATCTTCATCTTTGCAGCAGTCACTAATTATATCATCAACCAAATCTAAAATATTAAGGACGTCCCTTTTTCCCTTCTTTTTCCTCTTCATTAGCGATATCGGATGGGCTCTTAATTAACTTAGCCATTCTCATCTCCCAATCATCGGCAACCACTGGTACTGTTTCAGCACTAAAAATATGAATATATGCCCAACGTCCATGCGAACCTTGTATTGCAATATATTTATTGGCTTTGCTATCCCATCCCAATGAATTTATAGTTCCGCCTTCAACAGCATAAATATCTTCATCAATTCCACCGTCATAATCTATTCCTCCATGGAAATTCCATGTAGAACCTAACATCCTCGGCCCATAGTCGGATGTTATCGACCATAACCAAGGTGGAGTTATTGTTTGGGATAACAATAAACCCGTTTGGAAACTTAGGAACATGAAAACAAAAGCAAGTGAAATTAAAATTTTTCTTCTCATATCTATTCTTCTAAATACTTCTTAAAATCTATTGTCTCTGTTGCACTCAGTTTTTTCTTATCCGCATCATAATAATCAACTTTTGCCTGGCCCTCATTAGTTATTTCATAGACTACATAAGGTTTATCCGCTTTCCATAAACTCCCGCTTTGTAAATCAAAGAATACTTTTTTGCTCGCTGTAGGATAAAGAAAACCAACCTGAACGGCAAGATATCTTCCGTTTGGAGAAATTCTCATATCGCCCGCGCCACCCGGGTATGCTTCCCCGATTTTTTTCGGATAAACAAGAATTTCGTCGCCGTTGGTGTTATATGCATGGAGAATATCTTCTCCAATTTCAATTCCTTTGCCTATGATAACCGCTACTATACCGTTTTGCGCAATAATACAATCCATGAAATTAGGACATCTACCCTCAACAAATTTCTTCTCCCATAAAACATTCCCGTTGTTATCCAATAATTCAAGGCGCGACTCGCTGGGGCCTTCCCCTCGAAAAGATATCTCAGTGCCATCATTGTTAATTACGTCAATAGTACCGATACCGGTACCAATAACAGCATACTTCCCATTCTCACTGATTTTTGCATTTTTACTTATTTGCCTCCTTATCTTCACAGTTTTTTTTTGATTTATCTAATTCTTCATCAATCCTGAATTCAGTTCGCAAGATTACTTCTTTAAACGCTTTACCATCCTTATCAATATCAATAAATTTTAATTTCCGGTCTTTGACCTTTTCTACCTTTAACAACTTATCAACTTCTCCATTATATTGATCCCATAATTCCCCTGCCCTGATTTCTTGATCAGATTTCACTCCTAATTTTCTTAACACTTTTTCTCTAACCATATTTAATATCTCGTCTTTTTCCTGGCTTGATTCACTGACTAATATTTTCTGTATTTCTTTACCATCTTCCATCAAAGTTATCTCTTCTTCTTCAAGGACAATGCGCGGCCCCTTTGTCTGTTCTATATTTAATGCGTTAACATACGATACCGCCAAAACCATCCAACCCAACCCCGCCAACTTCATTATTTTATTACGCATATTATTACATCCCTTTGAAAATATTAAGCGCATCCTCTTTTTCCGTCCCCTTTTTCTTATGTCAGTCGCCATAATGGGTTCGCGTTTTGTGGATGAACACCGTGCGGCTTTTCGAATCGACCGAATAGATGATACGGTCTTTATAAGTGAGGCGCAGTGAATAGAATCCTTCCAGATCGCCGATCAATTTCTTGCCCGAATAAGGAGAAGCCGCCACCTCATCCAGGAGCAGGGTTTTAAGTTTTTGTTTCAACCTCGGCGTCAGTTTCTTAACATCCTTAACCGCTTCTTTGGTAAAGCGGATTTTATACGACGTCACTTTTTTTTCCCTAACACCTCTTCAAAGGAAAATGTCTCGCCTTTTTTCATTTGGCGAACAGACTTTTTCATACTCGCCCTGAAGCCGGGAATAGAAAGAAGCTCCAGCGATTCTATCAGGCTTTCGTAGTCGTCTTCGGACATAAGCACCGTCGCGCCCTTGCGGTGACTGATCCTGTATATTTTGTGGCTTTTTGCCGCGCCGTTGATAATATCAAAAAACTCGCGGCGGGCATCCGTGGCTGTGAGTGTCGTCATATCATACCTCCCTTAAAACGTACATCTTTATGTACATCATTGTCTCACAATTGTGCGTTTTTGTCAAACAAAGGGCCGCGGCGCTCAGATAAGGCTTGCTACGTAATCGCCGACTTCCGTCGTGCCCATGCCCATTTTGCCTGCCGACATGGATTTGATTTTTCCGGCCGTGGCCGTCATCACCGCTTTTTCAACGGCGACCGCGGCTTCTTCTTCGCCGATGTTTGAAAGCAGCATCCCGAGCGAACATATAGCGGCCAGTGGATTGATGACATTTTTACCCGTGTATTTGGGCGCGGAACCGCCTATGGGCTCGAACATGGACACGCCCTCCGGATTAATGTTTCCGCCGGCGGCTATTCCCATTCCGCCCTGCGTCATCGCCGCGAGATCGGTGATTATATCGCCGAACATGTTGTCCGTGACGATAACGTCAAACCATTCCGGGTTTTTCACCATCCACATACAGGTGGCGTCAACATGCGTGTAATCTGTTTTTATGTCCGGGAACTCCTTGGCGACCTCATAAAAAGTCCTTTCCCAGAGATCCCACGCGTAGGTGAGAACATTTGTCTTTCCACAGAGCGTGAGCTGTTTTCTCTTGTTCCTTTTTCTTGTGAATTCAAAAGCGTATCTTATGCAGCGCTCAACGCCGCGCCTCGTGTTATAGGATGTCTGAAGAGCCACCTCGTCCTTAGTGCCCTTGTTCTTGAATTCGCCAAGGCCCTTATAAAGGCCCTCGTTGTTTTCCCTCACTACAACATAGTCTATATCATCCGGGCCCTTGTCCTTGATCGGCGTCCACACTCCGGGATAGAGCTTGACGGGCCTGTGGTTTATGTACTGCTCAAGATCGTATCTCATTTTCAGAAGAAGGCCTTTTTCAAGTATCCCCGGTTTCACGTCGGGATGGCCGATCGCGCCCAGATATATGGCGTCGAATTTTTTCAGTGTTTCTATGCCGTCGGCGGGTATGACCTCGTGGGTCCTCATGTATCTCTCGCCGCCCCAGTCCAGCATTGTCGTCTCATACTCAAAGCCGAACTTTTTTGAGGCCGCTTTAAGGACTTTCAGCCCTTCCGCGACGACTTCCGGCCCTGTTCCGTCTCCGCCTATAACCGCTATCTTGTGCTTTTTCATCTCATTTTCTCCTTTGAACGGCATAATTCAGAAGGCCGCCGGACGACACTATTTTCTTTATGAATTCCGGAACGGGCTTCACCTGATAAATCTTTTTCGTGCGGGCGTTGGCGATCTCGCCCTTCTGCATGTCAACCGTTATCTCATCGCCCGGGCGGGTGTCTTTTTTCATGTCACAGACAAAAACCATGAGGCCTATGTTTATGCAGTTGCGGAAAAAAATCCTCGCGAACGATTTTGCTATGACGGCCGAGATGCCAGATGCCTTTATGGCTATGGGCGCGTGTTCGCGCGAGGAGCCGCAGCCGAAGTTGTCTCCGGCGACGATGATATCGCCCGTCTTCACCTTTTTGCTGAAATCTTTATCCAGGTCTTCCATGCAGTGCGCGGCCAGTTCATCCGCGTTATCAGTCGTGAGAAACCTCGCCGGTATTATCACATCCGTGTCCACAGAATCCCCGACGACATAAGCGCGGCCTTTTATTATATTTTTCATTTTCTCTCCGTTTTAAATCCCTAAAGCTGTTCCGGCGATATTATACGCCCCCTGAGCGCCGAGGCGGCCGCCGTGTAGGGTGAGGCAAGATACACACGGGAGCTGATGGCCCCCATCCTGCCGACAAAATTCCTGTTGGTCGTGGATATCGCCGTTTCTCCGCCAGCGAGTATCCCCATGTGGCCGCCCAGGCACGGCCCGCAGGTGGGCGGCGCGATAACGCAACCCGCTTTCAGGAATGTCTCTATGTAACCTTTCTTCAAGGCCTCGGCATAGACTTGCTGACTGCCGGGAAGGATTATACAGCGCAGTCCGGCGCTTATCTTCCTGCCTTTCATTATCTTCGCCGCCTGCGCGAAATCGCTTATCCTGCCGTTTGTGCAGGAACCTATGACGGCCTGGTCTATTTTTACTTTATTCATTTTCTCGGCGGGCCCCACTTTATCGGGAAGATGCGGCGCGGCGACAAGAGGCTTAACGGAGCTTATATCCATTTTGAGTATCTGAGCCGAAGCTCCGTCGGCGAAAACCCTGGCCTTCTTACCCGGACGCCCCTTGATATACTCCGCGGTTTTTTTATCCGGCACGACAAAACCGGCTTTTCCGCCGGCCTCAATGGCCATGTTGCACATGGTGAATCTCTCATCCATTGAAAGAGCGCGTATGACAGGCCCCGCGAATTTCATGGCTTTGTAATTCGCGCCGAAGACGCCTACCTTCCCGATGGTCAGGAGAATAAGATCCTTGCCTGTTATGAATTTTCCTTTTTTGCCGCTGTAAACAAATTCCATGACCTCCGGCACCATAAACCAGATCTTTCCGGTGAGCATGGCGAAAGCCGCATCGGTGGAACCGACGCCTGTGGAAAAAGCGCCCAGCGCCCCGTATGTGCAGGTGTGAGAATCCGCGCCTATGACAACGTCGCCGGGCTTGACGATTCCTTTCTCCGGCAGAATGACATGCTCGACGCCGCCGTCGCCGATCTCAAAAAACTTTATCTTCTGCTTTTTAGCAAAATCCCTCAGGAATTTCACATTTTCAGCGGATTGGATGTCTTTATTGGGCGTGAAGTGATCACAGACGATCACCACCGACCCGGGGTTCTTTATCTTCTTTCCTCTTTTGAGGAATTCTTTCACCGCCAAGGGCCCCGTCACATCGTTCATCAGAACCGTGTCGCAGCGGGCCTCTATATATTCCCCCGCGGAAACACTTTTTCTTCCCGAGGCGTGAGATAGAATATTTTCAACGTAATTCATAGATCATCCTTTGATATTCCGCAATTCAAGTTTGTTGAGAGCGGAAAGGTATGCCAGTATGGAGGCCTCTATTATATCCGTGGATGATGAGACGCCCGCGAACACTTTTTTTCCGAAAGCCGCCCTGAGCCGCACCTCGCCCTGCGCGTCTTTTCCGACAGTAATGGACTTCACATGATAATCAGTGAGTTTCCCCTTCCTGCCGCTGACCGCCTCCACCGCCTTGAGCACGCTGTCAACGGGCCCGTCGCCGGAGGCCTCGCCCCTGAATATCTTTCCGCCTTTTTTGAGCGTCACCTTTCCCTTTGAGCCGGACGGTGTGGTGTGCACCTCAAAATTTTTCAGCTCAAAGCCGTCTCTTCTGCCCATGTCCTTTTCTATGAGCGCTATTATATCTTCGTCATAAACCTTTTTCTTTTTGTCAGCCAGTTTTTTAAACTCGACAAATATCTCATCCAGTTTGTCTTTTCCGACCTGAAAACCGAGATCTTTCAGCTTTTTATCCAGAGCCGCGCGGCCGGAATGCTTTCCGAGAACGAGCCGCGAACCCGATATCCCCACATCTTCCGGCTTCATTATCTCGTATGTCTGGGCTTTTTTGAGCACACCGTCCTGATGGATGCCGGCCTCATGGGCGAAAGCGTTGGATCCGACGACGGCTTTATTCGGCTGCACGGCGATGCCGGTCATGTGCGAGACCATCCCCGACACGCGCGCTATAGCGTGAGTGTCAACGCCGGTTTTTATTTTCGGGAAACGCACTTTCAGGGCCATGACTATTTCTTCCAGGGCCGCGTTCCCGGCGCGCTCTCCCAGGCCGTTGATCGTGCATTCCACCTGACCGGCTCCGGCGATAACCGCCGCAAGGGAATTTGCCGTGCCCAGTCCCAGGTCATTGTGGCAGTGCACCGAAAAAACGGCTTTGTGCGAATTCTTCACATTGGCCAGAAGATAACTTATGAGTTTTCCCATCTCTTCCGGATAGGCATAACCGACGGTATCGGGAATGTTTATTATACCGGCTCCGGCGGATATGACTTTTTCAATTATTTCGCGGAGGAATTTTTTATCACTCCTGGTGGCGTCCTCGCAGGAGAATTCCACTTCGTCGCAATATCCGCGCGCCAGTTTTACCGCTCCCACGGCGTGGGATACAACCTCGGCCTTTGACATCCTGAGCTTGTATTTCATGTGCACGGGAGAGGTGGCAATAAAAGTGTGTATGCGTTTATGCCGGGCGCTGGAAAGGGCGCCTGCGGCGGCGGCAATATCTTTTTCAACGGCCCGCGCGAGCGAACACACCGTCACATTCTTCAAAACGGATGAAATCCTTTCTATGCTCTTATAATCGTCGGGTGAGGATATGGCAAAACCCGCCTCTATAACGTCCACTTTCATCTTCTCGAGCTCGCGCGCTATTATGAGTTTCTGGTCACTCGTAAGCGATGCGCCCGGTGACTGCTCTCCGTCGCGCAGAGTCGTGTCAAATATGATTATTTTTCCGGACATCAGTCTCTTTCCTTCCTCATCCTGATTGTCCTGATGACAATATCCAGCAATCCGTAGAGCAGATAGGCTATGAGCATCAGCGATATAACGCTTTCCGGATACATCACGAAAAGCACCAGCCACACGATCGTTATTATGAAAACCCTCATAGGCAGCATACCCGTGAGTTTGAATCTGCTCCCGTGGGGGTATCTCAATTTTGTCAGCATCAGGAATGAGATAAGTATTATTATAAACGGCAGGATGTGAGCGAAAAGCGGCGCTCTTTCAACAAGAAACCTGAAACTCCGTTTGGGGGAATCCGCCTTGTATATTTCCATCAGCAGGACAAAAGCAGCCAGTATTCCCGCGGCCGCCGGCGACGGAAGGCCCTCAAAATAAGGCGATTTCTCTTCAGAGGAAGCGGAAGTGTTGTAGCGGGCCAGCCTGATCGCCACGGTCAGAACAAACAAAAGGCAGACAGCCCATCCGAGGCGAAAATCCTTGAGGTAGTATATCCACACAAGCAGAGCCGGGGCCATGCCGAAAGACGCCATATCCGCTATGCTGTCAAATTCCATACCGAATTTGGAGTCGGTGTTTGTCATGCGGGCCAAATAACCGTCCATGGAATCCATCGCCCATCCTATAACGATGAGCCAGGCGGCCAGAGAATATTTATCCTGAAGGGCGAAGAGAACAGACATAAAACCGCAGCCAATATTGATCGCCGTGAAAACGCTGGGAAGATATATCCCCGTCCTGAATCTTTTCATCTCCATTTCGCTATCACCGAACGGGCGCAGTCAAGTCCGTCTCCTTCTTTCACAAGCACCTGGCAGGATCCCGGAAATTCGCAATCCACCTGGGAGCCGAACTTTATCATGCCGAACTTTTCGCCCTGCGAGACCGTATCACCCTCTTTTTTCCAGCAGAGTATCCGCCGGGCTATGGAACCGACGATCTGCGTGACGGCTATGACGCCGCGCGGAGTGTCAAACAGCACCTCGTTTCTCTCGTTTTTGATGTGCGCGTCGCTTTTGGCGGCATTGATGAAACTTCCGTGCGTATAAGTTATCTTCCTGACCGTGCCGCCGTAAGGCGCGCGCTGGATGTGGTAACTGCACACATTCATAAAAATCCGCACAACTTTCGTACCCCGGTCCGTTTCCTCGATGGACATCACGCGTCCGGAAGCCGGAGAGAGGATGTGCGCGTCTGACGCATTCACTTTTATATCGGGATCCCTGAAAAACCACAGCGTCCACAAAGCGACGGAAAAAACAAGCGCCGCCGCGTAAAAGTTCCAACTTGACAGCAGCTCCTTTTTCACCGGCAGAAACAGAGGCACAAACAGGGCCGCGAAAACGGCGACCAGCGGCAGCAGCACCGGTATGACTTCTTTTGAAACCCGCATCCGGATCTATTTTTTCAGCCAGCGCATCATCTTTCGGAGTTTGCCGCCCACTTCCTCTATCTTAAGCTCAAAGCTTTCCTTTCTCGCCTGATTGAACACGGGACGGCCGACTCTGTTTTCAAGCAGCCATTCTTTCGCGAATTCGCCGGAGACGATTTCCCTGAGGATCTTTTTCATTTCCTTCTTCGTCTCGTCAGTTATTATCCTCGGGCCTCTTGAATATTCGCCGTATTCGGCGGTGTCAGAGATGGAATAGTTCATCCAGCCTATGCCTTTCGTGTGCATAAGATCGACGATGAGCTTGAGCTCGTGGAAACATTCAAAATAGGCGATCTCCGGCTGGTAACCCGCCTCAACGAGCTTCTCAAAGCCGGCCTTGACCAACTCCACAACGCCGCCGCAGAGAACAACCTGCTCTCCGAAAAGATCCGTTTCCGTCTCTTCCGAAAAAGTCGTCTCCAGTGTACCGGCCCGGGTGCCGCCTATGCCTTTTGAATAGGCCAGCGCCAGCTGTTTGGCTTTTTTGGACGCGTTCTGATGAACGGCTATGAGATTCGGCACGCCGCCGCCGGCGGCATACACATCCCTGACAAGATGGCCGGGCCCTTTCGGGGCGACCATCACAACATCAATCGTTTTCGGCGGCTTTATCTGGCCGAAGCGGATGTTGAATCCGTGGGAAAAACCCAGCACCATGCCCTTTTTCAAATTGGGCTCAACATCGTTTTTATAAATTATCGACTGGAGCTCGTCGGGAACGAGCATCTGCACCCAGAAAGCTTTTTTGACCGCTTCCGCACAGGTAACGGGCTTGAAGCCGTCTTTCTTAGCCTGTTCAAAATTGTCGGAGCCGGGCAGGTCAGCGACGATGACGTTAACGCCCGAATCCCTGAGATTCTGCGCCTGCGCGTGCCCCTGAGAACCGTAACCTATGACAGCCACGGTTTTACCCTTTAACGCCGACAAACTTGCATCTTTGTCATAATAAATCTTTGCCATTTTAAAACCTCCGTTTCTTTTTATCCAACCGGAATATTAGGGAATATTAGCACATTGTAAAACATTATTCAAATGGGGTCAGGTCTTGACATTAGACAAAAGCTGCGCTTTTCTGAAACCGATAACAGCGTTGGAAACATATACGGCATCGGCCTTGCGGAGATCGGCGGGTGTCATATTCTTTTCCCTGACTTTCCCGAGCGTTAGAAGGCTCTGCCTTATTGTGCCTTTCAGGAGCCCGCAGGAGACGGGAGGAGTGTATATCACTCCCCTCTTTTCGGCGTATATATTTGTGACGGCGCCCTGGGTGAGGAGGCCTTTTTCGTTGACAAAAACAGCGTCAAAAAAACCTTTTTCCCTCGACTTTTCAAGCTCCGCGTCAAAAAGAGCCCTCTGGCTTGTTTTGTGATAAAGAAATCTGTCCGATGAATCTACCGTTTTTGAAGAAAAAGCAAGTTTCAGCGCTCCGGCGGCCTCAACCGCTTTTGAGGAGCTCAGAGACAAATTCCCGTCAGCGGCAAGCAGCGCTCTTATTTTCCAGCGCCCGCGGGATAGCGTACGCGTTTTACGCGATAAAGCCGATCGGATTTTGCGCTCATCAAAACAAAAACCGAAGTAACCGGCGGAACTTCTCAAGCGGGATAAATGAGCTGGGAGATTTTTCAGCTCATCGTCAAAAAGCATCGTTTCTATGAGACAGAATTCCTTATGGCCATCGGTCAGAAACTTCGCTTTGAGGACACATTCGGCGTATTCTTCCCCTGGCTTGGAGTCGTAAACAATGCCGCTCCCGACGCCCATCTCACCCCTGGCGCCTCTCAGAAGAACGGTTCTGATCGGCACATTAAAATCCGCCCGGCCCCCGGGCGAAAGAAATCCCACGGCGCCCGTATAGACATTTCTTTTTTCCGCCTCAATGTCCCTTAAAATCTCCATGCTACGTATTTTGGGAGCGCCCGTCACCGAGCCCGAGGGGAAAATGTTCTTGATTATACCGTAAAAATCCACGCCGGACCGGATCCTGGCTTTTACGCTTGATGTCATTTGAAAAAGCGTGTCATATTTTTCCACCTTAAACATTTTTTCCGTCTTCACCGTGCCGGCACAGGCGATGCGTCCAAGATCATTTCTCAGAAGGTCGGTTATCATCAGATTCTCGCTCCTGTTCTTCTCATCGCGGAAAAGAAAATCCGCCTGAGAACTGTCTGACTCATTATCAACTCCCCTGCGCGCGGTGCCTTTCATGGGCTTCACCCTTATGCTCCTGCCATTTTTTGAGAAAAAAAGTTCCGGCGAAAGCGACAGTATTTTTATGCTCCCGAAATCAAGATGAGCGGCATAAGGCGCTCGCTGTTTTCTTTTCAGGTCCTCATAAAAATAGCTAGCGTCACCTTCAAAGGAAAATTTATATTTCAGCGTGTAATCCGCCTGGTAGATATCACCCGCACATATGTGTTTTTTAATTTTTTTTACCGACGATAGATAGTCGTCTTTTGAGATATTCAGCTTTAAATTTTTTATTCTGTAATTCCCTCCGGCCGAAGGGGACAAAACATCGCGGATCCGGGCTTTTTTATAAACGCCGAAAAGTGCGAGAGGAAAAGACGAAGACTTCATTTTTCCGAAACATTTTTCAAGAGCGTAACCGAGTTCATAGCTTATAAAACCCGCGACATAATATTTTTCCGCGAGCTTTTCGAGAAATTTAAAAAAATCTTCCGCTTTGGACGGGTCTTTCAGCTCAAGAACGCTTTCGGGATCCCTGAAATAATATGATTTCCCTTCTCCGCCACCGGGAAGCAGCGTCTCAAAGCGGCAGCTTATCATACATAGAGATTTTTCTCGGCTTCAACGCTTGTGAACGGCCCGTGACCGGGGAAAAGTTTTGTTGAAGGAGGGTAAACAAGGATCTTCTCGCGTATAGAGCTCATAAGAGTTTTGTGATCTCCCGTCGGAAGATCCGTTCTTCCGCAGCCGCGGGCGAAAACGCTATCCCCTGTAAACAGCCCCTCTTCAGTTTCAAGAGATATGCCGCAACTTGTGTGGCCGGGGGTAAAAATTATCTTCAGATCCATACCGCCTTCCGACAGCGTCTCGCCGTCGGGGAGCCATCCGCGAACCTCCGGGAATTCCAGGCCGGACATGCCGGCAAGATTCACCTCGGAGCGGTAGCACACATCTTTCGCCGCGCTGCCCATATATATCTTACATCCGGTTTTTTTGATCAGCTCCGGCGCGCCCGCCCAGTGATCCGCATGTGAATGCGTCAGTATTATGGATATTTTGTTTATTCTATGTTCATCCAGAATTCTGATTATTCTTTCCGCTTCCACGCCGGGATCTATCACAAAAGCCAGATCGCCCCTGTTAAGAATGTAGCAGTTTGACTGAAAACCTTCGGGTTCTACGTATATCAACGGTATATTTTGAGTTGCTGGCCGGGATAAATGAGATCGCCCCGGGCAATACGGTTCCATTCTTTGATTTTTCTGACGGACACCTTATACTTTCTGGCTATTGTAGAGAGGTTATCGCCGTGCCGCACCTTGTAAACAACGCTTTTGTGTTCTCTCGCGCTCAGTTCTTTTTTAGAAAGATATTTGTGCTTATCGTCCATCCGTGAGAATTTTTTAACAAAAGCCGCTGATTTGCCGACGGGCAATTTCAGGGAATAAGGAATCATGTCCGGCGGTGTGCACTGCCTTGAAAGCTCGGGATTAAGCGCGACGAGATCTTTCTGATCGCATCCGGCGCACTTCGCGGCGAGTTTCAGGTCCACGGGCCCGAAAACTTCAACCGTTTCATACTTGACTTTGTCGTCCGAATCATCGGAAAAGCCGAAAATCAGAGGGTCTTTCAATATCATCACAGCCGCAATGATCTTCGGCACATAATCTTCAGTTTCCTTCGGAAGATATAAATCCCAAAAATTGTTTGTGCCCTGTTTTTTTATCGCCGCGTTCACCCTGCCCTGGCCGCAATTATAAGCGGCGAGAGCCAGATACCAGTCACCGTACTTCTCGTGCAGCTCTTTCAGCATTTTGGCGGCGGCCTTCGTTGATTTCACGGGGTCGCGCCTCTCGTCATACCAGTGATTCCTCTCCAGTCCGAATATTTTTCCCGTGGGCTGTATGAACTGCCACAAACCTACGGCGTTGGCTTTTGAAACGGCAAAGGGATAAACGCCGCTTTCTATTATAGGCACGCCGGCAAGCTCTTCAGGCATGTTCTCGGATCTGAGTATTTCCCTGAACATGTGCACATAATTTCCGCTTCGCGCAAGCCATTTTTCAAAATAACCTTTCCCGCCGCCCGTGTAGTATACAATCCATTTCTCGACGCGGTCATTGAAAACAAGCGGAAAATCAGAATCCGGTTTCTCCGGGTAAAGTTTTTGGGCGGTCTTTAATCTCAACCGGCATATCGAATCCATCAGCTTGTCGTAATAGTCAAGTTCTTCCGATTTCAGCAAAGTCCTGTCTGCCGAAAGCAGCGCTTTAAGAGCGTAATCGCAGAGAGTGGCTGACTGTGAATAATCGGCGGAATTGTAGAATCTTTCGGCGGAATCGTGATAATGCGCCACGTAAATAATATCGAATTTCGCGCCGGAGTACCTGGCCGTGGAACAGGCCTGGAGCAAAACAAAACTGAGAAGGAGAATTCTAAGAATGGCAGCCACTATTTTCTCGACTGCTCTATTTCTCTGACCAGCGCCGGCAGCACCTGAAATAGATCGCCCACAATGCCGTAATCAGCCACCTGGAATATGGAGGCGTTGGGGTCTTTGTTGATCGCCACTATCACATCGGATGACTGCATTCCCACAAGATGCTGTATGGCTCCGGAAATGCCGCAGGCTATGTAAAGCTTCGGACAAACCGTGCGGCCGGTCTGGCCCACCTGATGGGAATAAGGTATCCAGCCCGCGTCAACGGCACCGCGCGATGCGCCCACTGCCCCGCCGAGCGTTTCGGCCAATGCCTCTATCGCCTTAAAACCTTCCTGAGAACCGAGCCCGCGTCCGCCTGACACTATTATATCCGCGTCGGCGATGTTAACATGCTGGGTCATATCTTTAACAAAATCCTTTATGCTCATATTCAGTTCTATACCGCCCGGCAGAGGGAAATCTATCACTTCTCCCTTTTTCTCAGCGTCGGCCGCCAAGGGCTTGAAAACTTTGTGCCTGACGGTGGCCATCTGAGGCCTTGTGTTTCCCGAGAGTATTTCCGCCATAATGTTTCCGCCGAAGGCGGGCCGGGTCTGCACGAGAAAACCGTTTGAATCTATATCCAGCCCCGTGCAGTCGGCGGTGAGGCCGCATTTCAAACGGCCTGAGATGCGCGAAGCTATGCCGCGGCCACAGGCGGTGGCGCCCAAAAGAACGATCTCCGGTTTGTGCTCTTTGATCATGGCCGCGATCGTTTCCACAAAGGCCGTGTCATAAAAATCCTTGAAGATGGGATCGTCGCAGGCGATCACCCTGTCGGCTCCGGCGCTTATGAGTTCCCGCGCTTTACCGGATATCCCCGCGCCCAAGAGAACACAGCCGAGATAAGTCTTTCTTTTTTCCGCGAGCTCCCTTCCCTTGCCCAGCAATTCAAAAGTAACGCCGTGGAAATTACCCTCGGACATTTCCGCTATCACCCACACCCCTTTATAGAGCGTCAGGTCTTCCGTAGGTTTTTTTTCTTCTTTTTTTATGCTTATGGCCTTAAAAGGACAGGCTTCCGCGCAGGCCCCGCAGAGCGTGCAGGCGGAAGATATAACGGCTATTCTTTTGAAACGGGGATGTTCTTTTTTCCTGTCCTCTATACTTATCGCGCCGAAAGGACAGCTCTTCTGGCAGATACCGCAGCCCGAACATTTTGATGAATCTACTCTTATTCCCATTATATAAGCTGGAGCCGCTTGAGCTCCTCCCTGAGTTCCTTTGCCTGATGCTCTAATTCGCCCGAAAGAATTCTGCCCGAGGTTTTCCGGGGCGGGGCGAAAATTTTTCTCACCCATGTGGGAGAACCGGGCTGGCCTATTCTGTCCATCTCACAGGCGATGTCAGCCGCTGTCCAGACGGGAATCTCCGTCTTTCTCGCCTTCATTTTGCCTCTCAGCGACGGCAGCCGCGGCGTGTTAATGTCTTTTACCACGGTTATGAGAACCGGCAGTTTGACCTCTATCACCTGAAAACCCGTCTCAAGCATTCTTTCCAGTGTCACAAGGCCGTCTTTGATCTCTCTTATCTTTTTCACATAGGTGACGCAGGGGATACCCAGCTCCTCGGCTATTCCGGGGCCGACCTGAGCCGTGTCGCCGTCTATCGCCTGATATCCGCAAAAGATCATATCATATTCGCCTATTTTTTTTATGGCCCGGGCAAGGGTGTAGGATGTGGCAAGCGTGTCGGAACCACCAAAATTTCTGTCTGAGAGCAGCACGGCTTCATCCACCCCCACCGCAATAGTTTCTTTCAGGGCCTCCGCCGCCTGCGGCGGCCCCATACTGACGGCGGTGACATTGCCGCCTGATTTTTCTCTCAGGGACACCGCTTCCTCAACGGCGTACAGATCAAAAGGGTTCACGACAGCTTCAACGCCTTCCCTGATAAGAGTGTTTGTGTCGGGGTTTATTTTGACATCCGTAGTGCCGGGCACCTGTTTGACGCAGACAATAAAATTCATAGCCGAATCGCCTTTAACAATATTCTTTCAGCAGAGCGTTCGCGATCTCATTCCTCTGTATCTGATTCGTACCCTCGTATATCTGGGTTATCTTGGCGTCGCGAAAGCGTCGCTCTGTGGGATAATCTTTCATGTAACCGTAACCGCCCATCACCTGTATGGCGTTTGTCGTCACTTCCATGGCCACATCCGAAGCGAAGAGTTTGCTCATAGACGCTTCTTTTTTGAAATTCTTGCTGCCGGCGTCTATCATCTTCGCCGTCTGATATATCAGTGCCCGCGCGGCTTCCGTCTTTGTCGCCATATCGGCGAGAAGATGCTGAACGGCCTGAATGGAAGATATGGGGGCTCCGAACTGTATTCTTTGCCTGGAATACTTTGCCGCGTCGTCAAGCGCGCCCTGAGCTATGCCCAGGGCCTGCGCCGCCACGCCGGGACGGGAATTGTCAAGAGTTTTTAGAGCTACTATAAAACCCATCCCTTCCCTTGCTATCAGATTTTCTTTGGGTATCCGGCAATCGCTGAAAATGATTTCTCTTGTTGAAGACGACCTTATACCGAGTTTTTTTTCTTTCTTGCCGAATGAAAAACCCGGGGTGCCCTTCTCAATGATAAAAGCCGAAGCTCCGCGGGATCCCTTGGATGGATCGGTTTTGGCTATCACCGTATAAAGATGCGCGTCACCGCCGTTTGTTATAAAACATTTGCTGCCGTTAAGAATGTAGGAATCTCCGTCTTTGACCGCCGTTGTTTTCATCGCTCCGGCGTCAGAACCCGCCCCGGCTTCCGTGAGGCCGAAGGCCGTGATCGTTTTGCCGGCAGCTATGCCCGGAAGGAATTTCTTTTTCTGTTCTTCGCTGCCCATAAGAAGAATGGGCAGAGTCCCAAGGCCCGTCGCGGCCAGCGCCAGGCCGATACCGGCGTCGTAACGGCAGAGCTCCTCGATGACCAGCACCTGCTCAAAAGCACCGAAACCGAGTCCGCCGTAGGCTTCGGGTATCGCCACGCCGCAAAGATCGGCTTTGGCGAACTCCTCGTAAACCTCAGTCGGGAAACGCTCGTTCTCATCGCATTCTTCCATTACCGGCACTATTTTTTCTTTGCCGATAAGGGCCGCTATTTCAATTATCTCTTTCTGTTCCTCAGTTAAAAAGTAATCCATTTATCCTCCGCTGCATATTTATGATATATTACGCATACCCCGCGAAAACGATGTTCCCCGGAAAATTTTGGTGGCGGGGCCAGGATTCGAACCTGGGACCTCAAGGTTATGAGCCTTGCGAGCTACCGGGCTGCTCCACCCCGCTTCAATGGGTTAGTATAAAAAAACACGGACGGAAAGTCAAGCATTCTCCCACGATGCGTTTTGTCTGATTTAGAGGAATCCTGCCTGCAGGCAGATTTAGAAACCCATGCCTATGGAAAATCTGTGTATGTTATCGAATTCAGAATTGGCCTGATAGCTGTAATCGATAAGAAGCAGACGTTCATGCGTGGAGCGCATGGCCGTCACACCGGACTCCCAGGCGGAGGTGTTGACCTTCATGCCGAAACCGGCGGTCACACCGCCGATCTCACCGAATTTCTGCCAGCCGCCACGAAGAAAATAATTTTCATTAAATTCCCATTCGGCCCCGAAATGCTGCCTGGTGTCATCATCATTGGGCATCTCGGCGTCACAATTAATAGAAACAATATCAGACGGTTTTATACAAATCCCCGCGCGGGCGCTTGAAGTGAGCTCTTTTTCAACGGTTCCTATCTCTATCTTTGTGCCCTTATTGACAACAGACGCGCCCAGGGAAATCTTTCTTGTTATATCCAGTATCACTCCGGCATCCGCCGCGAATGCCTTGGACGATTCAGCGGCGTATTTTTCATTTATTCCCTTGATCGCCGCGCCGAGCGACATCCTGCCGGCTCTCGCCGCGACGGCGAGAGAAAGATCAGTGCTGTTTCTTTTAAAATCGCCCATGGCATTGCCTGATCCATCATATGAAGTCAAACCGCTTATGTTGAAATATGAGAGATTCGCGGCCATTTTAACATTGCCGTTTCCGATCGGCATGGCCGTGAAAATATTGGTTTTGGACATGTCCTCAAACCAAGACACATAACCCGCCCTCGTGCTGCTGTCTTCTATTTTTGCGATGGAGGCGGGATTATAAAAAATCTCATCTGACATAAAAGCTACACCCGCTCCGCCCATGGCCTCGTTCCTCGGATTGAGAGCTATCTTAAGATACTGCGCGGATGTTTTGCCCGCGTCGGCGGCAAACATCAGGGATGCGGAAGACAGGCAAAACAAGGCCGCCAAGCTCTTTACGCCTTGCGCCATTTTTTGAGTTATCATTTGTATATCACCGCTTTTTTGACTGCCTCATAAGTTTTTCCATTTCCGACGGCCTTAATCCTGTAAATATAAACACCGGGAGCAAGGCCGAGAGAAAGATAATTCCATCTATAAGGGCTTGCCGTTGTAGCCGTCACGCGCTTAACCATTTCCCCGAAAATCGTATAAACTTCCAATGTTATCACCGATGTTCCTACTCCAAATATAGTGGGTGGCGAAGTATCATAATCAATATCTATGTATCCGCCTGTGGCCGGCTGAGGATAGGCCTTGACCACGGCCTTAAAGTTATCCCCCGCGGAAGCGGCCGCGGATATGGTGAACTTTGAGGTAAATGTCTGCTGGTTTCCGTAAATATCCGCCGCTATCACCGTTATCGTGTACGAACCCTCGCCCGTGATAGCCGTTGAAAGTGTCAGCGTAAAAGATGTGCTTGTGGCGGAACCGGCTATCGGCGACTGGGTTGCGTTGGCGTTTGCATGGGAGTAAACGACTGTGCCGGAAGTGACGGAGATCGTGGTCGCGGCCGCGTTCACGCCGGAAGCGTCGCTCAAAGCAACCGTTATCACCGAACACGAACCGACCGTTGTGCCCGATGACGGGGAAACAGACCCAAGCAGAGGAGCGTCTCCCTCCACTGCCGACGAGGAAGTCCTTTTGTCCACCGTGATGTATTCAAAAAACGGCTGATCATTTCCGGAAACGGATATCGCGGTGTTGCCCGATCCGTCGCGGGCGCAAACACCCACGGGGTATATGCCGTTCGCCACGGAAATGCCTGTGGGACCGGTGCCGTCCCAGGTCTCCGTGTTGGCCCCGTAGCCTCTGAAATAGGTAATAACCTGCACAATGTCGGCGCCCAGGCCGCTTGCAGGAATCAGACTGCCCGCGTAATATACATAAGAACTTCCGGAACCGTAAGATATGGTCCCGGTGGCGGAGGCAATTGCAAAATTTGCGCCCTCATCCAGTATGAGCACCGTCACCGCCGCGGAAGCGTTTATGTGATACCCGATTGACGAGGCTGTGTTTGACTGAGTAATGCCCGTGACCGTCAAATCCTTAACACGCAGTATGTCAACAGGAATAACCCCCACATAGGCGCCCCTCTTCCTGTATAATCCGTTACCGCCGAAATCGTAATATCTTGCCGATATTCCCACATCGGCGGCGTCCGGCGGTTCAAAGGGGTCAAAAATCTCAAACATCACATAATAAATGCCGTTAGCGACCAGAACGCCTGATGAGTTGGTGCAGTCCCATTCCTCATAATTCGTTCCCTGAGGACGCGGCGCGCTGTAAACGCCGTCGTAATTTATAATTTCCTTTACGCACCATGTTGATGCCGGGCGTTCATAAAAACCTTCCGAATCCTTTGTGAATTTTGTTCCCGGCTTGTAAATCCTTATATCGGGATAACAGGTCTCCTGAAGGCTGTAAGTGAATTTCCACTGGGCGCCGATACCGTCCGAACCTCCGGCGGCGTCCGTTATCTCGACAACATTGTTGTTGCTGCCGTCGCTTATAAAATAACTTCTGACAGGACCGTATGTGGGAAAAGCCGCGGATGATGACCACGCGTCAGCGACAGAATCATAATTCCACTGGACAACATTTCTCAATTCATAGCTGTATGTGCCGTAACCCACATAATCCGTTAACGTGCCATCTATAACGCCGGAGGCCAGAAGAGTCCAGCCGTCCACACCGACAGAGGAACCGAATGTCCTATAAACATCCACTTCATGCCACTTATAAGAACCCACAGGAAGAGTGACCTGCGGCAAAGTCCATGAAAGAGTATTGCTCTGTTCGCCGGCATCCCAGACAATCGCTAATTCCCCCGCCGAAAAAAGAAATGACGGCGCAAGAAAGATCATTCCCGCGAAAAACTTTTTAATCATAGCGCATTTTCGCAAATTCACATCCGTTTTGTCAATTGTTTGCATGGTCAGACATTGCTTATTTCGGTCTTTTCTTTTTTCTCGTTCCAGCGCGCGGGGCCTAAGGGAAGAGACATTTGAGCTTCCGCTATATCCGAGCCGTCGGCGGATTCGGCTTTGATCACCGCCTGCACCCTCCGGCTGTATTTGGCCGGAACAAAGACCTGCCACAAAAGAAACTTCACCGGGATATCCTGAAGGACCTTATTCATCTCCTCGCCGAGAATGGTGTCGCTGCCGGAATCATAAAGGCTGATGGATTTCAGGTTATCCTCTTTTTTAAGGATAAGCTTGTCGTTGAATCTCACAAAAACATTCTGCAGCCTGATATCGAGCGTGTCTATGTTCACCGAAATAGGGCATTTGATCTTATAATTCTGACGGAAATTATTGATTATTTTCTCTTCTGTCAGAAGTTCTTCCTTTCTGACAAATGTAAAATAGGATTTCTGGCCCGAGAGCACGAGCTTGTCGGGCGTGTCCCTCATAACGGCTATCTTCTCCCACTGTTTTCCGAGTTCTTTCTTCTGGCCCGTCTCTGTTCTCGCCCAGAGAGTGAGCATGGAGGTCAGCGCGAAATCGTCAACAAAAAAATACTTTTTGATATTCTCGTAAGGATTGCCTATTTTCATAACCTTGACGATCCCGGGCAGAAGCCTGCCGAGGGCGCTTTCAAAGAGCTCTTTCTTCTCGTTGAAATAAATGTGGCAGAACATGGACATCCTCGTGTTAAGAAAACTTTTCAAAGCCGGCAGCGCGTCTTTGTCCATGGAAAAACCGGAAGTTGTGACAGCCGTGCTTCCCAGCAGCCGTTTTATGTCAATATCCCCGAATTCCTTAGTGCCGCAGTAATATTTGTCCCTCAGAAGAAAATCAATGATATCAACGCTGTAAATGCCCATCATTATCTTGCAGAATATCTGCTCCCACAGTTCGTAGCCTGAAAAATCCGAAGGCGTTTTTATAAACTTTATGACATCGTCAGCTTTTATTTTATGGGTGAAATAACCGTGCGGCGAAAAATCTATTTTTTCTATGATATGCGAAAGATTCTCCCTTATCACTTTAGCGGATATATCCTCGTGCGTCTTACCGTATAATTTCCATGTGTAAACCTCGTCCATCAGATGCCCGAACGGGCCGTGGCCCACATCGTGCAGGAGGCCGGCCAGGCGGAAAAGCTCTTCAACATAATTTTTTTCCGGAGGTATGTACTCGTTAGGGAAAGCTTTCTTAAAACTGTCATAGAGCCTGTAAGCCATATTCCCCGCCAGATGCATCGTGCCCAGAGAATGCTGGAATCTTGTGTGTGTGGCGCAAGGATAGACCATCCATGCGGCCTGGAGCTGATTGATCCTTCTCAATCTCTGCAGCCAGGGAGAATCCACGACGGCCTGCTCTGATATTTCGCCGGATTTCTGCGGCACTGTGAAATAGATGTAATCGTGTATCACATCTCTGAGGCAGGCTGTCTTGATATCGTTCATAGCGGATTCATTATATATAAATGACCAGCACGGAGCAAGAATATATTTTTGCCGGGTTTTATATTATTGTAAGAATATCGCCGGAGCGCGCCGCGCTCATAGCGCCGGGCGCGGTTTCAAGAACGGCATCTGTGCCCCGGGGGGCTAATGCCATGCGCCAGGGCTTTACATTTCGCGCCGTGCTCGCGATCTCGTACGAGCCATTACGATCTTTAAGAAAAAAAACATCTATGGGGAACTTCATGAAAAACATGTGTATGGATTCGCAGGGAACCAGAAGAAGGCCGTAATCTTTTTCTAT
The DNA here is from genome assembly GCA_013791745.1 of Candidatus Omnitrophota bacterium. Taxonomy (NCBI): domain Bacteria; kingdom Pseudomonadati; phylum Candidatus Omnitrophota; species Candidatus Omnitrophota bacterium. The sequence continues at coordinate 2,791 of VMTH01000163.1, read as the reverse complement.
CAGGGTTCTTCCCAGCAGGCCCTTGAGGCGGGCCCGGAATGTATCGGCTATTTCAACTTTGTTTAAAAGACATTCGCCGTCCTTATTATAAAGACGGGCGGACTTCAGCGCTTCATTCATCCGCCAGCTTCAGGCCGAGTTCACGCAGCTGACGCTCCGAGACAACATCAGGCGCATGGGTCAGCGGGCAGAAAGCGTTCTGAGTTTTCGGAAAAGCGATAACGTCTCTTATTGAATCCAGGCCGAGGAGTTTCACCGCCAGCCTTTCCATACCGAGGGCAAAACCGCCGTGCGGAGGACATCCGTAAGAAAGAGCGTCAAGAAGAAAGCCGAATTTTTCGCGGTATTCTGCCTCGCTTATTCCCATGATCTCAAAAACTTTTATCTGCTCTTTGGCTTTGTGAATCCTGACCGAACCGCCGCCGACCTCTTCGCCGTTGATAACAAGGTCGTAAGAATGGGATTTAAGGGATCGCGGGTCATCGGCGAATATATCCCCTATCGGGGCCGTGAAAGGATGATGCACCGCCTGGAGCCGGCCCTGGGCGTTTTTCTCAAAAAGCGGGGCCTCCACTACCCAGACAGGAAAAAATCCTTCTTTTTTCATACCCCTTCTGAGCGCGAAAATCTTTCTCAATTCTCCCATGAGGCAAAAAGAATCCCCCGTGCTTCCGGCGAATATCACCCCGTCACCGGGAAATTTTCTCCTCAGGGCGTTTTTTTCCTCGTCACTAAAGATTTTGACCACGGGGCTTTTGAGTTCATCGCCGCTTTTCTTTATCCAGACAAGCCCTCCGGCACCAAGCTTTTTGGCATCTTCCACAGCGTCATCCAGCTCCTTCCTCGAAAAATCCCCCGCGCACAGAAACGCCGCTATTTTATTGCCCTTCTCTACGGACGAGCTGAAAACCTTGAATTCGCTCTTCCTGAAGATCTCTGTTATATCCGAAAGCAGCCCTATGTTCAGGCTCAGGTCGGGCTTGTCAGAACCGTATGAGGCCATGGCCTCTTCAAATTTCATAAAAAGGGCTTGCGGCAGTTTGTGATCAAAGGCCGCGAATATCTTCTCAACGAGATCCCACACGGTTTCCATTATATCGGAAGAAGACGCGAAAGACATCTCCATGTCTATCTGCGTGAATTCCGGCTGGCGGTCCGCTCTCAGATCCTCGTCCCTGAAACACCTTGTTATCTGATAATAACGCTCCACGCCCGAGGCCATGAGCACCTGTTTAAAAAGCTGCGGCGACTGCGGGAGGGCGAAAAATGAACCGGCCTTTGTGCGCGCGGGGACAAGGTAATCCCGGGCGCCTTCCGGCGTTGATTTAGTCAGCATCGGTGTGGGCACATCCCAGAAACCGAGCTGCGCGAAATATTCCCTCGTTATCCTCATTATCCTGTCAACGGCCTCGAGGTTCCTCATCATATCAGTGCCCCTCAGATCCAGAAACCTGTATTTCAAAGCCGCCTCATCACCCACTTTCTCTCCGGGATAAAAAGGCAGAGGGAGAGCTTCGTTGAGGATCTCAAAAGACACCACTTTCAGCTCCACTTCTCCGGGGGGAATTTTTTTATTCACGGCATCTTCCGGCCTTTTGGAGACTGTTCCTTTCACCCTCACCACGAATTCGGCGCGGAGAGCAGCCACGGCACCGCTGTAATCCCCGCCTTTGTTGGAAGCGTCGAACACAAGCTGTATTTTGCCCGAGCGGTTTCTCAGATCGGCGAACATGACACCGCCGTGGTCCCGGATGGAATCTATCCAGCCTGAAAGTTCAATATCCCTGTTCTCATATCCGGCGTTGATGGAATTGACTGACAGCGCTTTCATGTTTTAAAAAAAACGGAACGCCACGATCTGCATTATGATGTTCGCGAATATTCCCGCGACAACATCGTCGCCCATGATCCCCCATCCGCCCGAAAACTTCTCGGCGAACCTCACCGGTCCGGGCTTGAGGCCGTCAAAAATGCGGAACAGTATAAAAGCCGAAAAGATCATCCAGAAAGTTTTGGGAAGAAACGCCGCCGCGATGAGGAAACCCATTATCTCGTCTATAACTATGCGCGGACAGTCTTTCTGCGCGAATATTTCCTCGGCTTTGCCCGACACATAAACGCCCAGCGTCAGGCCTAAGATCAAAAGCAGCCAGAACCCGTTCGGATAGAGCCTTGAATCAGGCCATAATACAAAAATAACAACGCCCACGAGCGTGCCTATAGTCCCTTCCCCGGGATGCGGCGCGAAACGAGAAACCCCGAAACCCGTAGCCAGAAATTTTATCACTTTATTCATAATCCCTCTCCGCTTATTCAAATGGCGTCTCCGAACAGATAAAAATATTTTTTGATATACCTGACGCCGCTGTAGATTGTGGATGCCACGGCAAAGAGCATCAGATACATGGGAAGCTCATAAACAAAATCAAGCCATCCGTAATAAAAATTCCATTTGCCAGTGGCGCTCCGGAGCAGTATTATCAGAAGCGTCGTTATTACAGCCGTCAGCTGTACCGTCGTCTTCACCTTGCCTGAAATCAGCGCGGGAATGGATATTTTCCGCCGCGCAGCCAGCACCCTGAGCCCGGATATTATGAATTCCCTGGATATGATCGTCACGACCATCCACCAGTGCACATGTAGCCATGCAACAGTCGTAAAATACACCAGCGCCGAGGTCACAAGAAGTTTATCGGCAAGGGGGTCCATGAATTCGCCGAGAACCGTCACCTCTTTTCTGCGGCGGGCCACTATTCCGTCCACGCAATCCGTGGAGGCCAGAAAAATGAAT